>DATHSI010000288.1:0-7937 GCA_035464315.1 Candidatus Sulfomarinibacteraceae bacterium | reverse complement strand
CAATCTCAGCTCTGCCACCTGGTGGGAAGAGGTGATGGTCACCCTGCCGGCAGGTTATCGGGGCATCGCGCCCGACCAGCGCGGTTTCGGCGAGGCTGATCCGCAGAAGAAGATCGACGCCACGCGCGGCCTGGCAGACCTGGCCGACGACGCCATCGCCCTCCTGGATCATCTGGGGATCGAGCGCGCGCACCTTGCCGGAAATTCGCTGGGTGGCTCCGTGATGTGGTGGTTGCTGGTGTATCATTCGGAGCGCTTTCTGACGGCAACGATGGCTGCGCCCGGCTCTCCCTATGGTTTCGGCGGCACGAAGGATATTGAGGGCACGCCGTGTCACGACGATTACGCCGGCTCTGGCGCCGGGCTGGTCAATCCCACCCTGGTGGAGCTGGTGAAACAGGGCGACCGCAGCATGGATACTCCCTTCTCGCCGCGCCTGGCGCTACGCAACCTGGTCTACAAGCCGCCCTTTGTGCCCCCGCGCGAGGAGGAGATGTTGTCGGCGACTCTGGCCATCCACGTCGGGGAAAAAGATTGGCCCGGCGATAAGCAACCGTCGCCCAACTGGCCCTACGCTGCTCCCGGCGAGTGGGGGCCGGCCAATGCCCTCTCGCCGAAATACGCACTGGACGTGACCCAGATCATTCGGGCCGAACCCAAAGTACCTGTTCTATGGGTGCGCGGCAGCCACGACCTTTCCGTCGCCGATAGCGGGGCGACCGATGTGGCCACGCTGGGCCAGGCCGGTCTGGTCCCCGACTGGCCCGGGCCCGACGTCTTTCCGTCACAGCCCATGATCAGCCAGACCCGGGCCGTGTTGGAGCAGTATGCAGCTGCGGGCGGTCGTTATGAAGAGGTCGTGATCGAAGACACCGGCCATGTGCCTTTTATCGAGGATACGGAACAGTTTAATGAACATTTTCATGCTTATCTACAGGACGTGGAGGAGGCGCTTATGTGAGATGTGGGTGCGAAGCCGGTGAGAAATTGGATGTCTCCCAGCGAACGACTTCGAAACGAGTTAAGCTCGAAGACACCCGACTTCTTGAGGCAACCGGCCCCTTACTAATCGACGAGAATAGTGTGAAGGAGGAAGAATTAGAAATGAGACGACGTACAAAGTTAGTGACCCTCTTGTCCATCCTGGCGGCATTGACCCTGCTGCTGGTCGCCTGTGGCGGAGAACAGGCGCAACCCACAGAGGCGCCGCCCCCCGAACCGACCGAAGAACCGGCGCAAGAGCCGGCTGAGGAACCGACCGAAGAGCCTGCGGAAGAACCAACGGACGAACCGGTGGAAGAGCCTACCGAGGAACCGACGGAAGAACCCGCAGAGGAACCGGCGGAAGAGCCGGCGGCTGAAACAGCCGCGCTGAGCTGTGAGGAGCCTATCGAAATCGGCCTGATCACGGACCTCACCGGCCCGCTGGCCATCTACGGCACCACGATGGAACGCAGCTTCCTCCTGGGACTGGAATACGCCACCGGCGTGGCCGCCGAGGAAGTTGAGGAACATCAGGAGTATGCTTACAATCTTGACGACTGTCAGATCAC
The DNA here is from genome assembly GCA_035464315.1 of Candidatus Sulfomarinibacteraceae bacterium. GTDB lineage: Bacteria > Chloroflexota > Anaerolineae > Promineifilales > Promineifilaceae > JAAYYY01. The sequence continues at coordinate 6,384 of DATHSI010000288.1, read as the reverse complement.
GGTGCTGGTTCGCGACGATCAGGGCAGCGCGGAGACCACGGCGACCCTGGCCCGCGAGTTGATTGACGTCAGCGAGATAGACTTGCTGGTTGGTACGGTCAGTTCCGGCGGTACGGCAACGCTGCAAGAGATCGCCGCCGAGAGCGAGACGGTGCTCATCGTGGCCCCGGCTGCGGCCAATGACATCACGGGCATCAACTTCAACGAATATACTTTCCGCACCAGCCGCGAGAACTATCAGGACTTCATCAATCTCTGCCAGTATCTCACCACCCAGTACGACACGTTCGTGCAGATCGCGCCTGATTACAGCTTCGGCTACGGCGGCGCGCAGTCGGCCCGCGATGCGTGCACGTACTTCGGCGGCGAGTTCGTGGCCGACGACATCTTCGCGCCGTTGGAGACGACAGAGTTTACGCCGTACATGGAGCAAATCCAGAATTCTGGCGCCGATGCCTGGATCGTAACCTGGGCCGGCGCCGGCTTCGTGCCCATGTTCCAGACGGCAGCCGAGCTTGGCGTGTTGGACGAGATGGGCCTTGGCGCTTCGTTCTTCGACAATCAGACGATGGTGGCTGTTTTCAGCTCGGTCGCCGACCAGATGATCGGGCAGACCAGCGGCATCCTGTACCATTACACTTCGCCCGATAACGAAATCAACGATTGGCTCACCGAGCAACTGCTCGAACGCTACGGCACACCGCCGGATCTGTTTGACGCCGACGGCATGAATGCGGGTATTATGGCAGTAGAGGCTTTCCAGGAGGCCGGCGCCGGCGCCAGCAGCCAGGACCTCATCGCAGTGATGGAAGGGATGGAGTTCGAAGGACCCAAGGGCGCCATCTACATCCGGCCCGAGGACCACGTGGCTATCCAGGATATGTACATCGTGACGCTGACCAACCTGGACGACCCGCAGTTCGACATCTTCGAGACGGTGGAGACCACTCGTCCCGAACCGCCCTGCCTCCTGCCTGAGGAATTGCAAGACCGCTGCGGCGATCTGCCCATTGGCAGCCTGAGTGGAGAATAACAGTGAATGGAGATTGGTTGATTGGAGATTGGTTGATTAGGAGTTTTCGCCACTAATTGCACGAATTTCACAGATTCTTCTTCTTGTAATTCTTGCTATTCGTGAAATTCGTGGCAAAGCTAATCTCCGATCTCCGATCTCCAATCTCCCAACTGAACCATGAGCGACGACGTCATTCTGAGAACAGAACATTTACGCCGCGAATTCGGCGCGCTGGTCGCCGTCGCCGACGTCAGCATTGCGGTGCGCAGGCAGACGCTGCACTCCATCATCGGGCCTAATGGCGCGGGCAAAACGACGTTGTTCAACGTGCTCAGCGGCAACCTGGAGCCCACGGCAGGGCGCGTCTTCTTCAAAGGGCGCGACATCACCCGCCTGCCGCTGCACAAGACCGCGCACCTGGGCATCGGGCGATCTTTCCAGATTACGAACATCTTTCCCAACCTGACCGTTCTGGAGAACGTGCGCCTGGCGGCGCAGGCGCTGGGCCATGACAATTTCCGTCTATTCCGTTCCCACCGGGTTTTTCGCCAGTACGAGGAACGAGCCTGGGCCGTGCTGGAACAGGTCGGGCTGACAGAACGGGCCCTGATGCCCGCGCGCACGTTGCCGCACGGCGACCAGCGCAAGCTGGAGCTGGGCATCATCCTGGCCCCGGATCCGGAGTTGTTGCTGCTCGACGAGCCCACCGCGGGCATGGCCTCCGAACAGGTGCCGGAGCTGATGGCCCTCATCCAACGCATCCAGGAGGCGGGCGGCAAGACGGTGATGCTGGTGGAACATAACATGAACGTCGTGATGCGCGTGTCGGACACGATTACGGTCATGCATCACGGTGCGGTGCTGGCGGAAGGCACGCCGGGCGAGATCGCCGCCAATGAAACGGTGCAGGAGGCCTATCTGGGCCAACTGTACGAGATCGGATGACGACGATGGCCAACCTTCTTGACGTTCAGGACATTCATACCTTCATCGGCCAATTCCACATCCTGGAAAATGTGGCGTTCGAGGTGCCGCCTGGCAGCATCACCGTCCTGCTGGGACGGAACGGCGCGGGCAAGACGACGACTTTGAAATCGATCCTGGGCCTGACGCCTCCGCGCAGCGGTAAAGTGGTTTTCGACGGGCAAGAAATTCAGGGACGCTCCAGTTTTGACATCGCCTCCATGGGAATCGGATTCGTGCCCGAACATCGCGCCATCTTTCGCGACCTGAGCGTGGAAGAAAACTTGCGCATCGCCGAGCGCAGGAAGGGCGATCTGGCGCGCAAGGAGGAACTAATCTTTGGTCTGTTCCCCGATCTGAAACGGCTGATCAAATTGCCGGGCACCAATCTGTCAGGCGGGCAGCAGCAGATGCTGGCGGTGGCCCGCGCATTGGTTCCCGACAACCGGTTGCTGCTGATCGACGAGCCCAGCGAAGGATTGGCGCCGGTGCTCATCGAACAGCTAATGGAGGCCATCCAGGCGCTGTCCGCGGAGACGACGGTCCTGCTCGTGGACCAGAACTTCACCGTCGCCAGCGCCCTGGCGGAGCGCTACGTGATCATTGAAGAGGGACAAAGCGTTAAGACGGGATTGATGGCCGACCTGGTTCAGGATAGAGAGACCATCCACCGTTATCTGGGGGCGGCATGATCCCGGGACGCGCTTGCACCTTGTAGACCGATTTTGTAACTGTTCGCCGTTGCCGCAATTTGAACGATTTGAAAAAATCGTTCTACCAAAAGAGATTGAACATGGATAATTTGCGAGAGACGTTAGCAAAAAACCGCACCCGGCTGATCGTACTGGCCATCCTGGCCATTCTCCTGCTGATGGCCATTCAGGGCATGAGTACGCGCGATTGGGTGGTCACCTTGCTGCGCGGCCTTTCCGTGGGCGCCATCACCTTTCTCGTAGCCGCCGGTCTCTCCATCATCCTGGGTCTGATGGACGTTCTCAATCTGGCGCACGGCACCATGTTCATGATCGGGGCCTTTTTAGGGTGGAGCGTGTACGTACGGCCGGACACGTTCGTCGATGGCCTGGCGCCGGTCGCTCTTCTTGCGGCCGGTTTCATGCTCATGCCGCTGTGGAGCCGTTTGTTGGCCGGCCGGCGACTTTCTCCGGCTGTGGCCCGCATCTGGCCCTGGTTCGGCCTGGCCCTGGGGGCGGGCCTGGCTGCTGTGACCCTCGCGCGCGCGCCGCTCGCTATGTGGGATCCCGCAGTGTACAATGACAGCCCTATCGTGTGGACGCAGGCCCTTGAAACGGGCCAGCTCAATAATATGCTCGCGCCGGCCACTCTAGAGGGCGGCTCGCCTTTACTCATCTTTGGCGGCTTGCTCCTGGGCAGCGTGCTCCTGGCGCTGAGCCTGAGCGGGCTGGGCCGGCGGCGCGGCTCTGCAGAGCGCAGCGGCCCATTTCCCTGGCGCAACCTGGCGCTTTTTTTGCTGGTCGTGGTTCTGGCAGCCGGCGCCCACCTATTCAATGACCCTCTCACCCACTTCTTGCTGGCTATGGACAGCGCCTGGCGCTTTCTACTGGCGGCCGTGGTAGCCACCGCTGCCGGCGCCGTCCTGGGCGGCGTGATGGAGGCAAGCCTGATCCGGCCCCTGTATGAACGGCCCATCTACCAGCTGATGTTGACCTTCGGCCTGGCCTTCATCGGCACCGAGGTGGTGCGCGCCATCTGGGGGCGCACGGGCTTTACCATGCCCAAGCCATCCATCTTTGCCCAGACCGGGGGCGACTGCCCGGCCACAACCTTGGCCGGCTGGCTGGATAACCATTGCGCCACGCTGGCCATCACCATCCAGGGCGAGACGGCGCGCATCCGTACCTACAATGAAATCTTCATCATCGTGGTGGGCCTTGTCGTGCTCGTAGCCGTGTGGCTGCTGCTACAGCGCTCGCGCCTGGGCATGATCATCCGCGCCGGCGTGCAGGACAGCGAGATGGTGGAGGCGCTGGGCATCAACGTGCGCCGCGTTTTCACCCTGGTCTTCGCCCTGGGCGTGGGGTTGGCGGCGCTGGGCGGCGTGCTGGCTGCCCCGGCCATGGGGCTGTCTGATGCCATGGGCACCAACTTGCTGCTGGGCGCCCTCATTGCCCTGGCCATCGGCGGCCTGACCAGCTACCCGGGTGCCGCAGCGGGGGCGCTGCTGGTAGGGCTGATGCAACAGTTCATCATCCGCTACGGGCAGATCGGCATCAACCTGCCCTTCCTGGCGGAACCTTTCAAGCCGTCGCCGCCGCTGGTGCCGGCCTCAACGGTGTTGCTCATGGTCATCATTCTGCTGCTATTGCCCCAGGGCCTGCTGGGCAGGGAGGAGGCATAGCGTATGGCTGATAAACTCCCCGGGCCACCCACCATCAGGCGCTTCTCGCTGCGGCGCGCTCTGCCCCTCATTATCATCGTCCTCTTGCTCGCAGCCCTGCCCTTCGTGGTGGGACTCTTCTACGGTCAGACGCCGGGCAGTGTGCTGGCCAATGAGGCCGGCAACGCCAGATTCATCATGGGACTGATGATCGAAGTGTTTATCCTGGCCGTGTTCGCCATCAGCTACGATCTGATTCTGGGCATTACGGGTCTGCTCTCCCTGGGTCATGCCATGTTCTTCGCCGTTGGCGCTTATCTGACGGGCATCATGCTGAAGAGCTTCGGCTGGGGGCTGCCGGCGACCATCGGCGTGGTGATCATTGCCGGCGTGTTGCAGGCGCTGTTGTTTGGCATCGTTCTGCCCCGCGTGCGCGGCATCACCTTCGCCCTGGTGACTCTGGGCTTTGCCTCCGTTTTTGACATTGTGATCAAAACGCGGGAGCTGGCCGATTACACGGGCGCCGACGTGGGGTTGCAGGGTATTCCGCGCCCTGATTACCTCAATCCCAACGACCGCATACAGTTCTACTTCGTAGCGCTGGCCTTCGCCCTCGTCGTCTATCTCCTTTTCCGGCGCTTCGTCGATTCCCCCACGGGCCGCGTGTGCATCGCCATCCGCGAAAATGAAGATCGGGCGCAGATGTTGGGCTACAATACCTTTTACTTCAAGCTGGCGGCGCTGACCGTGTCGGCGATAACCGCCGGTCTCGCCGGCACGCTGCAAGCTCTGTACCGGCCCATCGTCAGCCCGGAAATTGCCAGCGTGTTCTTTACGGTGGATGGATTGCTGATGATTCTGATCGGGGGCATGGGCACCCTGAGCGGGGCCATGGTCGGTGCGGGCGTTTTTCGTCTGATGGATTTTTACCTGGACCGCTGGTTTGGCGAGGCCGGCACGTTGCTCATCGGCGCGTTTTACGTGGCCCTGGTCCTTTTTGTGCCCTATGGCATCGTCGGTACGTGGCGGGCCAGAAAACAGACGGTGCATAAGTGGAGAGATCGGCTGGGTGCGTTCCTGACGCGCGAGAAGCCGGAAGAAGCCAGCGCCTCTCTGGAGTAAGAAAGCACGGGTCGTGAGTAGAAGCCTTTTGCTACAGACCAAACTCCACCCACCGCCGGTGAGGCCGTCATCCATATCGCGAATGCACCTCATCGAAAAACTGACGGCGGGACTGTCTGGCAGGTTGATTCTCGTCTCCGCGCCGGCCGGATACGGGAAGACGACGCTGGCAGCCAGTTGGGTGCAAGGGACAGGGTGGTCGTCTGGCTGGGTGTCGCTGGACGAGAGCGACAACGACCCAGGTCGCTTTCTACGTTACCTGGCGGGCGCCATGCAAAACGTGGACGAGGCCATCGGCGACACGGCGAACGTCTTGTTACAGGCGCCACAATTGCCTCCGGCAGAGAGTATTCTTGCCGCCCTGATCAACGACCTGGTCGCCTATTCGGCGCCGGCCATACTGGTCCTGGATGATTATCACCTGATCGCCTCCGAGCGCGTTCACCAGGCTGTTACCTTCTTGCTGGACAACACGCCGGCCAATCTGCGTCTGGTGATTATTACCAGGGCGGAGCCGCCGCTGCCGATTGCCCGGCTGCGGGCGCGCGGACAATTGACCGAGATTACGCAGGCCGAGTTGCGTTTCAAGAATGAGGAGATCACTGAATTTTTCAACCGCGTCGTGGCTCTCGATCTGACCCCTGAACAGATAACGGCCCTGGAGACACGCACAGAAGGCTGGATTGCCGCGCTGCAACTGGCGGCTTCGTCGCTGCCGGGCCAGACCGACGTTGACCGGTTCATCGCTGGATTTGGCGGCAGCCACCGGCACGTGGTGGATTACCTGGCCGGCGAGGTTTTCCGGCAGCAGCCGGCAGAAGTACGGCAATTCTTACAGACAACGGCAGTGCTGGAACGGTTTACCGCATCACTTTGTGACGCGCTTTTGGACCGCGACGACAGCCGCCGTTATCTGAATGACCTGGAG
>DATHSI010000287.1:0-5071 GCA_035464315.1 Candidatus Sulfomarinibacteraceae bacterium | reverse complement strand
CTCCAATCAACCAATCTCCAATCTCTTTTCTTTATCTCGCCGCCTGCTCGTTCAGACCCTCGTCCAGCACGCCGCCTTCGGCGATGTCGTCCAGCTTCTGGTCCGCGTCGTACTCCTGGTCCAGGATTTCGTCGATGGTGTCTGCGGCGTCGTCGTAGCCCAGGGTGCGGGCGTAGGCGCGGATGCCGCCGTAGGTGGCAATTTCATAATGCTCCACTTTCTGCGCGGCGAGGATCAGCGCGGCGTCGCGGGCCTTGGGCGCGCCTTCCTTCTTCATCACCTCGTTGCCTTCCTCGACCAGCCCGCGCATAGCCACGCAAACCTTGTTGCCCGGGTTCTCGTCCAGCTCGTCCAGGATGCTCTGCACCTGCTGCAGATGGTGTTCCGTTTCCTGCAGGTGGTTTTCAAAGGCCTGGCGTAGCGCCGGGGTGCTGGCCGTCTGCGCCATCTTGGGCAGGGCGTCCACCAGCTGCTTCTCCGCGCTGTACATATCTTTCAACTGTTCCACATAGACGTCATAGAGTGCGCTAAATGACATGGGTCTCTCCTCTTTCAGATTTCATCTTCGTCTTAGTCCGGATTAGGTCCGGCTCCTATAGTCAGCAGTATAGCAAGGCGCGGGGCGGCCTACGTGTGACGAGGGATAGGCGGCGGATACACTTTTGGATACAAAAGCGCCCAGCCCAGAATGGGCCGCCCATACTGGGCCAACTGGTTATCCACCCCCGCTTGCGCTAAAATGCACCAATGCGATTTGGCCTATTGCTCACTCAGACTGACTATGAGGTGGACGTGTGAAAAACATTCTTGTCACCGGCGGGGCCGGGTTCATCGGCTCCAATTTTGTTATTTATTTGCTGGACAAATACCCTGAATATAACGTCGTGGTCTTCGACAAACTGACCTACGCGGGGAATCTGGACAATCTGCTGGGGGTGACCGACGATCCGCGCTATTCGTTTGTGAAGGGAGACATCTGTGACGCAGACGCGGTCTCGCAGGTCATTGAGGCCAACGACGTGGACACCATCGTCAACTTCGCCGCCGAAACGCATGTGGACCGCTCCATCATGGACCCCGACGCCTTCATCCAGACCGATGTCTACGGCACCTACGTGCTGCTGGAGGCGGCGCGGCGCTATGGGCTGGAGCGCTACCACCAGATTTCTACGGATGAAGTGTATGGGCACATTCCAATGGGCCAATCCAGCGTGGAAGGCGACCCTTTGGTCCCGCGCAGCCCCTACGCCGCCAGCAAAGCCGGCGGCGATCTGATGGTGCAGGCCTATTTCACGACCTACGACCTGCCGGTAACCATCAGCCGCGGCTCGAACAACATCGGGCCGTACCAGTATCCGGAGAAGGTGGTGCCCCTCTTTGCCACCAACGCGCTGGACAACGAGCCACTGCCCGTCTACGGCGACGGTCGCCAGATGCGCGAGTACCAGTACGTGCTGGACCACTGCGAGGCAGTCGATCTGGTGCTGCACGAGGGCCAATTGGGGGAGGCGTATAACATTGGCACCGGCGCGGAGATGGAAAACCTGACGATGGTGGAAATTTTGCTGGATGAACTGGACCGTCCCCCATCGCTCATCCGCCACGTGGCCGACCGCCCGGGCCACGACCGCCGCTATAGCCTGAACATCGACAAGATTCTGGACCTGGGCTGGACCCCGGGCCACACGGCAGAAGAAGCAATCCGCAAAACGGCCCGCTGGTACCGCGACAACGAGTGGTGGTGGCGCAAGATAAAGAGTGGGGAGTTTAAAGAGTATTATGAGAAGCAGTATGGGGAGCGGTTGAGAGAGGCTGGAGATTAGAGCGAGAGATAGAGCGAGAGCTAGAGATTGGAGAGCAGGGATTGGAGATTGGGCAGTCAATCTCCGGTTAACCAATCTCCAATCTCCACTTATCAAGGAGACCGTATGACCGATTCAGAGGTAAGCAAGGGACTTGCCGGCGTTATTGCCGCTGACACACAGCTCAGCCGCGTTGACGGGCAGAAGGGAGAGTTGATTTATCGTGGGTACCGCATCAGCGATCTGGGGGCGCGGGCCAGTTTCGAAGAAGTCGTTTATCTCCTGTGGAACGGGGAGCTACCCACGCACGCGCAGTTAAACGCCTTTAAGGCGGCGCTGGTCAGCAAGCGCGCGCTGCCGTCGGCCGTGATCGGCACCATGAAAGCCATCCCCAACGAGGCTCATCCCATGGCCGTGCTGCGTACCGTGGTCAGCGGGCTGGGCGTGATCGATCCCCACGCCGACGACATCAGCCTGGCGGCGGCGCGCAAGAAGGCGTTGCTGCTGACCGCCGTGTTGCCCACCACCGTCGCCGCCTGGGAGCGCATCCGCAACGGTCAGGAACCGATCGCGCCGCGCAACGACCTGGACCACGCGGCCAACTTCCTCTATATGCTGGACGGCGAGGAGCCCTCGGAGGAGGCGGTGGACGCGCTGGACACCTACCTGGTGTTGCTGGCGGACCACGGCTTTAACGCCTCCACCTTTGCCGCCCGCGTGACGACGGGCACGCTTGCCGACGTCTACTCGGCCATCACCAGTGCTGTGGGCACGCTGAAGGGCGCGGCGCACGGCGGGGCCAACCAGGCGGCGATGGAACAGTTCATCGACGCCGCCCAGCGCGGGGATGTGGAAGCGTGGTTCCACGAGGCGCGGGAGGCGGGCCGGCGAATCATGGGCATCGGCCACCGTGTGTATAAAACGGAAGACCCGCGGGCCAACATCCTGCGCCCGCTGGCGCAAAAGCTGGCCGAAAGTAGCGGGCAACAGCAGTGGTTCGAAATTGCGCGGCAAATCGAGACGCTGGCGCGTTCCGACGATTTCTTTATCGAGCGCGATCTGTACGCCAACGTCGATTACTACTCGGCGGTCGTGCTCTACATGATCGAGCTGCCCATCGACCAGTTCACCTGCGCCTTTGCCATGAGCCGCATCGCGGGCTGGACGGCGCACGTGTTGGAGCAGCTGGACGATAACCGCCTGATTCGCCCCAAAGCGCGCTACGTAGGCCCGGAAGGGCTGGACTTCCTGCCCATCGGCGAGCGCAACGAATCGTAGGCCGATTTTTCAAATCGGCCCGCCAGATACAATCTGGCGCACCAACGAAGGGAATGTCCATGCCCAACCTTTTGCGCGTCACACTTTTCATACTCTTGCTGCTCCTGGCAGCCTGCCAGGAGGACGCGCAGCCGGAGCAGGATCTGCCGACCCCGCCGCTGGGCCCCACGCTGACGCCTGAGGCGCAGGCCACGGACACCCCCGCGCCCACGGCGACGGCGGCGGACACAGCGACGAGCGAAGCCGAAGAAGAGGAAGCGCCGCCATCGCCCACGGCGGTCCCTACGGAAACGGCGGCGCCAACAGAAGCGCCGCAACCCGCGGGCGCGCCGGCGACCAGCCTGCGACTGGCCCCTGTCGTCAGCGGGTTGAGCCAGCCCACGTACCTGACGCACGCCGGGGACGAGCGGCTGTTCGTCACGGAGCAGAGCGGGCGCATCCAGGTGATCGAGAATGGACAGATTGCGGCGACCCCTTTTCTGGATATCACCGACCGCGTGGGGCTGAACGCCAACGAGCAGGGGCTGCTCAGCGTGGCCTTCCACCCCGACTACCGTGAGAACGGCTACTTCTACGTCAATTACACCGACAACAACGGCGACACCGTCATCTCCCGCTTTCAGGCCGGCCCGGACGCCGCGCAGGCTGACCGCGACGGCGAGATGGTGCTGCTGACGGTGGACCAGCCTTACGGCAACCACAACGGCGGGCAGTTGCAGTTTGGCCCGGACGGCTATCTGTATGTGGGTATGGGCGACGGCGGCAGCGGCGGCGACCCGCAGAACCACGGGCAGGACCCGACCACGCTGCTGGGCGCGCTGTTGCGCCTGGACGTGGACCACGGCGACGGCGCGCCGTACGCCATCCCGCCCACCAATCCTTACGCCGACGGCGATGGGGGGCGCGCGGAAGTGTGGGCCATCGGCCTGCGCAACCCGTGGCGTTTCACCTTCGACCGCGAGACGGGCGACCTCTTCGTGGCCGACGTGGGCCAGAACCAGTACGAAGAAGTCAACGTTGTGCCTGCCGGGCTGGGGGGCGGCGTCAACTACGGCTGGAACATCATGGAGGGCGCGCACTGCTATCGCGACCAGAATTGCAACCAGGAAGGGCTGTTACTGCCCGTGGTGGAATACAGCCACCCGCAGGGCGGTTGCTCGGTGACCGGCGGTTACGTGTACCGCGGACAGCAGTACCCGGATCTGGTGGGCAACTACCTCTTTGCCGATTACTGTTCGGGCATGGTCTGGAGTCTGTTCCAGAGCGCCGAGGGGCAGTGGCAGTGGAGCGAGCAGGCAATCGCCACCGTCGACGGCAGCCCTACCAGCTTCGGCGAGGATGCCGGCGGCGAGCTGTACATTGTGGATCATGGGGGCGCTATCTATCAGATTCAACAGTAACGGATTCAAACATGCCAACAACACTCAGACCATCTGTCCTCTTTCTATTTGCCTTCGCCGCCCTGTTTGTGGCGGTCGCGTTGTCACCCATCCCCCATTCCGCCGCCGCTGAAGAGGCAGCGGACGATTATTTGTTTTCTCTGGAGCTGGTGGTTGAAACGCCGCTGGACCCCGTGGGCCTGGCCCATGCCGGCGACGATCGGCTCTTTGTGGTAGAGCGTAGGGGCTTCATCCGCATCATTGAAGAGGGCGAGTTGTTCGAAGATCCCTTCCTGGACATCAGTGATCAGGTGGTCACCAGCAACTGGGAGCAAGGGCTGCTGGGGCTGGTCTTCCACCCCGATTACGACCAGAACGGTTACTTCTACGTCAACTATACCGGCGTGGACGGCGACACACGCGTATCGCGTTTCCAGGTCAGCGCCGGCGACCCCAACCAGGCTGACCCCGACAGCGAGCAGGTGATTCTTTTGGTTGCGCAGCCGGAGGCAGACCATAATGGGGGCACCATGGTCTTCGGGCCCGATGGCTATCTCTACGTGGCGCTGGGCGATGGTGGATTGATCAACAATTACCCCAACGCGCAGAAGC
>DATHSI010000286.1:0-35413 GCA_035464315.1 Candidatus Sulfomarinibacteraceae bacterium | reverse complement strand
CGGCCGCCGCAGTTGCACCTCATCATCTCTACCCGCGTCGACCCGCCCCTCCCCCTGGCGCGCCTGCGCGTCCAGCGTGAATTAGCCGAAGTACGTGCGGGCGACCTCCGTTTTAACGATGCGGAGGCAGCACGCTTTTTCGACGAGGTCATGGGGTTGGATCTCAACGCGGCTGACGTGGCCAGCCTCGGCAGCCGCACCGAAGGCTGGATTGCCGGGCTGCAACTGGCTGCCCTTTCGCTGCAGGGGCGGGAGGACGCTCACACCTTTCTCGAGAATTTCTCGGGCAGCCATCGCTTCATTCTCGACTATCTGGTCGAAGAAGTCGTCAGCCGCCAGACGCCAGCCGTGCGGCGGTTCCTGCTGGCTACCTCTATCCTGGAGCGGCTTAATGGGTCCCTCTGTGAAGCGGTGACGGACCAGATAGACGCACAGGAGATGCTGCAACGGCTGGAAACAGCCAATCTCTTCCTGATACCCTTGGACGACAGGCGTCATTGGTACCGCTACCATCATCTCTTCGCCGACCTCCTGAGGGCACGGTTGCAGCAAACGGCGACAGAGGAGGCAGTGGCCGAGCTGCACCGGCGCGCCTCACGCTGGTACGAGGCGGAAGGCGCCCCGGTGGAAGCGGTGGAACACATGCTGGCGAGCGGGGACGTCGAGCAGGCAGCAGACCTGATCCAGCGCCACGGCCACGCGCAGTGGGGCCTGAGCAATACCACTTTCATGCGGTTCATCAGCCACTTGCCCCCACAAATGTTAAGCCGCCGTCCGGTCCTCGGCGTCTATCACGCTTGGATGCTCATTATCTACGGGCAGATCCCGGCTGCACGACAACTGTTGCAGGAGCTGGCCGATCGCCTGGATGAAGGTGCTGGAAGCCCGGAACTCGAGGGCGTCCGTACGTTCATTGAGCTGATGCTCGCCTATACCTCGGTTTTGCTGGGGGCGCCCCCACCGCAGGAAGTACTCGATGCGGCTGCTCTGGCCCTGGTTTCTGACGACCATCTCGGCATGCGCAACAGCGCCGACGTGGTCTACGCCTACCTGCTCTTCGTTCGGGGAGAATTGGACGCAGCCGCCGACCACTTGATGGTGCCGATAGAGCGTGATGTTGCCGCCCAGGGCACTACCGCCATACCCATCGCCATCTCTCGCCTGGCCGAGATCCGGCAGCTTCAGGGCCGGCTTGGGGAAGTTGAGCGCCTCTGCCGCTATTACGCACCCCAGGTAGCCAAGCGGGGCAAAGAACGTTTCTATATCGCAGGCAATATTGACCTCGTGCTAGGCAACGTGCTGCGCGAGCGCAACGAGCTGCAAGCGGCGGAAGAGTTGATTCAGACCGGTCTCGAGACCAACGAGCCGTGGCAAGTACCGCACGCTCAGGCCACCGGAGCACTGGTCCTGGCCCGTCTGCAGCAGGCCCAGGGGCAAGCGCGGCCGGCGCTGGAGACGCTCGTCACACTGGAAGCGGAGATTGCCGGCCGGATTATCCTTCCGTTACAGCGCAGCGAATTAGAGGCCTTGAAGGTGTGGCTGTGGCTGCAGAATGACGAGCAACTGGCAGCGCTTAACTGGGCCGCCAAACTTGATCCCCTCCCGCCGCCGAACCTTATTCGCGAGCCGGAGTTGCTGACCCTGGTCCGCGTCTGGTTGGCCACCGACCGGTCGAGCGCGGCGCTGGCGTTGCTTGGACGGCTGGCCGAGGCGGCAGAGGAAGGCGGGCGCGCGGGCCGGCTTCTACAAATCAGGGTAGTGCAAGCGCAGGCGCTTGCCACATTTGAGCGGCGTGGGGAAGCGCTCGCAGCGCTGGCAGCGGCACTGCGTCTGGCCACGCCTGAAGGGTATGTGCGTGTCTTCGCCGACGAAGGAGCGCCGATCCGCGATCTCCTTATAGCCTACCTTCGCACGCCGGAATCACAACACGCGGCTTACGCTCGCCATCTCTTGCGTGCTTTTCCGGATAACGTGGCCGACGCGGCGCTCACCGCCGGCGGGATGATGGAGCCCCTCACCCCCCGCGAGCTGGAAGTGCTGCAGTTGATCTGCGACGGCCACTCGAACCAGGCAATTGCCGACAGGTTGACGATTACGGTCAGCACCGTCAAGAAGCATGCCGGCAACATTTACGGCAAACTGGGCGTCAGCAGCCGGGCGCAGGCGATGGTCTCCGCTCGTGAACTGGGCCTGGTTCCCCCTGTCCGCCCCACTCAATAAGCGCCACTCCCCCTCTACTGCGGCTGCTTGACCGATAGCGATGGTAGACTTTGGTCTACCGTTGCCCCTCTGCGGCTACCGGGAAGATTCTACCTTCGTTCGCTGACACGCCTCCCCTGCTAGCTTATGCTGGAGATAACTACACAAGTAAGACCGGCACAAAACCGGGAAGGAGTTGAAACGGTGAACGATTTGCCGCTGCTTAAGCAAGAACGCTCTCTCTTCTGGCTCACCTTTGCCCTGGGCTTCGTCGCCTGTGCCGTCGATGGTATCAACCGCACTGGCGAATACGGCTGGACCCATCCGAGCAGCATTGGCGGCTCTATCCTCGGGGGCGCCGCCCTGTTCCTCGGTCTGAACGTTCTCTTCCGCGGCCGCCTAAGCGACAGGACCAGCCTTTTTGCCTTGCTGGCCATTGTCGTCACCAAGGTCGTCCTCGCCCGTTTGTATGGGCTCGGATAGATGGCCCTTGCCACGGCAATCTGAGCAACAAACACTATTCACACAGGAGGATGCAATGAACGCGACAACCCGCGCCGGCACCGGCCGGCCTATAGCCAACATGATTCTGACCATCACGGCACTTTTCATCTATGGTGCCGTGCTTAGCAGCCTCAACCAAACCCTCAACCTGAGTAACCGGCATGCCTTCTGGCTTCTCTTTGTCATTGGCGTGGCCCTCTGTGGCCTCGGCCCTCTGGGGCAAGGTGAGCACTTTGGTTGGTGGAACCTACGCCATCTCTTAGGTTATTTGTTCGGCATACTGGCGCTGCTGCTAGGGGCGGCGGTGCTCTTCGACTTTGCGCTACCAGGCATCCAGACGCCGCGCACGGCCGTCCTGGCATTGGGGCTGCTGATGGCCGTCAAGATGGGCGTTGCCTGTTTCTATCCACGCACGAGCCGCGCACGAGTAATTGAGCGGAGAAACAGGGTATGAGAGGCTCGGACTATTACCGAATTCGTGTCCACGGCCATCTGCCCGATAGCTGGTCGCGCTGGTTTGAAGGGCTGGAAATAAGCCGTCAACCCGATGGCTCCACTGTCCTGGAGGGGCCGCTCGGCGACCAATCCGCCTTGCAGGGCATGCTGTTGAAAGTGTTCAATCTCGGCCTATCGCTGGAATCGGTCGAACGCCTGCAGAGGGGCGTAGACACCATCTGAAACCGTTACGTTGCTGGCGAAGCAACCGCATACGTCGAGGGAATTATCATGAACATCTTCTACAATCGCTTCGAAGGTCGCTGCGGTCTTTCTGGCGTCTGCTCATACAGTTCGCCCTCTACCGGCTTGTCATGACGCGGGCGCTACTGGATGCCGTGGGCCTCCTGGCGCTGGCGCTGTTGCTGGCCCTTGTTGGACAGATTCCAGGCGCAGCTCTCGCCGATGGGCAGGCTCTCTCGCAGGCTCTCGCGCAGGTGGTAAGCAATATCCCGCTGCTCCTCGTTCTACCCCCGTTAGTAGGGATCGGCCCGATCTTGCTCTTCTATATGTTGTTGGGACGCTGTCTCGATCGTCGTCCCTGGCGGCAATATGGGCTTCATCTCACACGCCGTTGGGGGCGTGACTTTCTCTTCGGCTTTTTGCTGGGCAGCGGGCTCATCGGCCTTCCCCTGAGTTGGAACTTTTTCATGGGGAACGTGTTCGGCCTGCCCGTGAGCGGCGCCCAGCAAGGCGTGTCGCTGCTGCTGGTTTCGCAAACCGGCCCCTTGCCGGCGTCTACTACGTCCGCCGCGAGTACCACAGCAAGGCCACAAAGACCGCGTTTGCCAACAGCAGGTCTGCCAGCAGGGCCACGATAATGGCCTGTGGGCCCAGGCCCACGAACAACTGGCCCATGAGCCAGGGCAGCGACATGCCGCCCAGGCTGGCGCCCACGAAGAACCAGCTGGTGACACGGCCGCTGATGGTCATCCGTCGCTCGGCCAGCGACAACGCCGTGGGGAAAATGGACGCAAGCGCCAAACCCATGCCGATGGCCCCGATCCAGACTACCGTCAAGGAGGAAGGCCACAACAGGAGCAGGCCGACGCTGGCCAGCGCCCCCAGAAGATCGGCGGCGAGGATGGTACGTGGCCGGAAGAAAGCGGCGGCGGGGATGGACACCAACCGCCCCACCGTAAAGGCACCCCAGAAGGCGCTCGTCAGGTAGGCGGCCTGCGCCTCCGCCGCCAGATCCAGACCCACGGCGTAGGAGAAAATCCAGCCGCCGAAACCAACCTCAGCGCCCACATATAGCGCCAGGAAGAGGGCGATGAACAGCACCAGCAGCGGATCGCTGCGCGGCTCGCCGGCGTCGCTACGCCCGGTGATCGGCGTGGGGCCCGGTGTCCGCGCCAGGTAAGCGATGATGGGCAACACGGTTAGAGCCATGATCCAGTAGCCCCAGCGGATGCTCTCGCTCTGTAGCAACACCTGGGCGATGATGATCGGGGCCAGGAAGGCCCCAACGCCAAAGGAGAAATGCAGCCCGTTCATGTAAGGGCCAACCTTGCGCCCGTGTATCCAGACCAGAAGGGTGTTGCTGCCTACGTCCAGGGCGCTTTCGGCGACGCCCATCAGCAGCAGGACCAGAACCAGGACCCACAACCAGGGCAACAGGGGAATGAGGACCAGCCCCAGGCCGATGCCCGCGAGAGTGAGCATCAGGATGGGGTGTCCCGCGCGGCGGTCGTAAACGTGGCCCGCCAGCAAGGCGCCCAGGAGAGCGCCGATGGAACGGGCGGTGAAGAGGAAACTGACGTCGCTAAGCGTGCTGCCCGTTTGCTCCGCCAGGGCGGGCAGCGTGGGACCCAGAACGGCCATGACCAGTCCCAGTACAACCAGTCCCAGATAATATCCGGCTGTGGCCTGTAGCTTTTGTCCCCGCCCCAGCACACCGCTATCCGACGTTGAGATGCTTGTTGAATCCATGCCCCTTCTTTGCAAGCAAGAGTAATCGTTGGCGCGCGCGCCGTTGCTTGCAGGGGGCGATAATACGCCTTTCGGCTGGGAGTATCAAGCCTTCATCGTTGCCCCCCGCGATCGCAGCAGTCCCTTACTGCTGCGCGCCGCGCGACTGCTCCTCTGGAAAGGCGTCTTCGGGATGCACGCTATGCACGGTCAGCGCGCTATTCTCCTCCAGGATCTCCTGCGCCTCCGCCGCGCGCGCTGCTTTAGTGCGCAACATTAGCAGCAGGCCGTCCTGTTGGATTCCGGCTACAAATTCGTCGGCCACCTCTTCAGGCAGCCCCAACTGCATCAGGTCGTCCGAAATCGGCCGCGCGCTGGGCTCGTCCGGGATGTAAGGGCGGGCGTTGACCGAGATGCCTCCAATGGAGCCCATGGCCGTGTGCTGCTGTGATTCCAGGCTCTCGGCCATTTCCTCATCTATGACCCCCTGGCGAAATAGTTCGTCGGGTCCAAATACCTCGAACGCTACAAAGCCCTTCTCGCTGAGCGCCTGTAGCGCCAGCGTCAAATCCTGTTCGTTATCGAAGATACCACCGACCAGTTCCATCGTTCGAGCTCCTTTCCTGCAAAATGTGTCAGCCGCAACAGACCATTGCGGTGGGCTTCAGTGTAGGGCGCTGGGCGTGCGGCGGCTATGTATCGTCTCACACGGTGCGGGTATAAAGAGGGATATATTTCGCCTCGTCGCCGGGCGAGCTGTCCGGCAGTCGAGGTTACGGGACTTGCTCCAATTGCTGGCCCTGGCTATTGCCGTTGGGCGCGGCGCGCTGGCCCGTCTGCACCTGCCATAGTGTGGCGTAAATGCCGCCCTGTTGCAGCAAAGACTCGTGCGTGCCCTGCTCGCGAAGCTGGCCATCCTCCAATACGAAGATGCGGTCGGCATTGCGCACGGTGGAAAGGCGATGGGCGATGACGAGGGTGGTGCGGTCGACGACGATGCGTTCCAGCGAGCGTTGGATGGCCGCTTCCGTTTCGTTGTCCACCGAGGACGTCGCTTCGTCCAGCACCAGCACCGGCGGATCCTTGAGAATAGCGCGGGCGATGGACAGGCGCTGCCGCTGCCCGCCCGACAGTTTCTGCCCGCGCTCGCCCACGATGCTGTCATACCCTTGCGGTAGCTCCATGATGAAGTCGTGCGCTTCGGCGATGCGCGCCGCGGCGACGATCTCATCCATCGTGGCTCCAAAGCTGCCGTAGGCGATGTTCTCGCGCACGCTGCCGTGGAAAAGGAACACGTCTTGGCTGACGAGCCCGATGGCGTCGCGCAGGGCGCGCAGGCGCAGCGTGCTTATGTCGTGCCCATCCAGGCAGATGCGCCCGCCCTGGACATCGTAGAAGCGCAACAGCAGCTTGACCAGCGTACTCTTGCCCGCGCCGGTGGCGCCCACGATTGCCGCCGTCTGGCCCGCGGGCACCTGCAGCGACAGATTCCTGAGGGTGGGTCCGTCGTCGCCCTGGTAACGGAAAGTGACATTGTTGAAAGTCACGTCTCCCCTGATTTCGTGTAGGGGCAGCGCTACGTGACCGTCCTCCAATTGCGGCTCCGTTGCCAGCAGGTCCAGGGCGCGGGTAGTGGCTGCCATGGCCCGCTCGTACAGATCCAGCGCCGTGCCCAGCCGCGTCAGCGGCCACAACAGGCGCTGGGTCATGAACACCAGCAGGCTGTAGAGGCCCACGTTCAGTTGGCCGCGCAGCGCCATGAGGCCGCCGAAGACCATGATGGCGATGAAGCCGGCCATGACGATCATGCGGATGAGGGGCACAAAGGCGGAGCTGAGGACGATGGCATGGCGATTGGTCTGGCGATACCCGTCGCTTTCGGACCGGATGCGCTCTACCTCGTGTGGTTCGGCGGTGAAGCTCTTGATAGTAGCGATGCCGCCCAGATTGTTGGACAGTTGCCCGTTCAGCTGGGCTACGCGCTCGCGCACTGCCTTGTAGCGGGGCGCGATGTAGCGCTGGAAACGCAGCGAGCCCCACACCACCAGCGGCATGGGCAGCAGGGCCATCCAGGCCACGTTGGGCGCGACCACGACGAAGACGCCGCCGACGACGACGACGGTGGTGATAATCTGTAAAATCTCGTTGGCGCCCGTGTCCAGGAACCTCTCCAGCTGGTTGATGTCATCATTGAGAATGGCCATCAGCCCGCCGGTGCTGCGATCCTCAAAGTAGGCCATCTCTAGATCCTGGACGTGGCTATAAGCGTCAACGCGCAGTTCGTGCTGCACGTCTTGCGCCAGGTTGCGCCACAAATACTGGTACAGGTATTGGAAGGCCGATTCCAGGACCCAGGCCACCACCGTCAGGCCCGCCAACAGCCACAACTGCCGCGCGGGGTCCGTGATGCCCAGCCCTGCCAGGAACGAGGCCTCCTGGTTGACCACGACATCTACCGCCACGCCGATGAGCGCCGGCGGCGCCAGGTCGAACGTCTTGTTGAGGGCTGAGAACAGCGTAGCCAGTATGATTTGCCGGCGCTGTGTGTGCGCGTAGCGCCACAGCCGTAGCAGGGGATGCTGTTCAGTCGTCTTGCTCATAGAAGCTGTCCTTCACTCACTCGCCAACATGTGCCAAAATGGCATTGTAGCTGACGAGACAAGGTCAGGCAGCCCGCCTTCTGCAACTTAGACGCGTCTCTAACGTAATGGTTTATGACAGCTCGTTCGTCGTAGAATAGGCATGTGGCAAACACAAAAGGAGTGACACATGAGCGTTCTGGGCAATCTCGTCTGGTTGATTTTCGGTGGACTGATCACGGCTGCCGGCTACATAATCGGTGGCATCGTTATGTGCCTGACCATTGTGGGCATTCCCTTTGGCCTGCAGTCGATTAGGCTCGGCGTGGCAACGCTGGCTCCCTTCGGCAAAGAGGTAGTGGTCAGCAAAAATGAAGGGCCGGTGGCCCTTCTGTTCGACATTCTATGGATTATTCTCTTTGGTTGGGAAATTGCCATCGCCCACCTGACCTCGGCTGTCATTTTGGGCATTACGATTATCGGCATTCCCTTCGCCAAACAGCACCTGAAGCTGATTCCGATGGCAATCTTTCCCTTCCAGCGGGATTTGCAGTAGAGGGGGACAGCGGTCGACAGTCTGCCGACCGCTGTCCTAACCGTGCTCTTAGCGCCGGCTCGGCCCCATCAGGAGACCGATGACGACGCCCAGCAACAGGGCGCCAGCGATAACCAGCCAGGGATACTCTTCGACCACGTAGACAACGTCTTCCGGCGCGACGCGGCGCAACTCCTCGTCATAGTGCTCGGCTCGGGTTCCTACCTGCTCTTTGGTACTTTCCACCTGCTCTTGCAGGCGACCCTGCGCCTCGCGCACTCGTTCCTGTACGCGATCCTGGGTCTCTTTGACCCGCGTCCTTACCTTCTCGCGCGCGTCTGACACCTGCCCGTTGACCTCGTTCAGAAATTGCTCTACCTCGTTGCGGGCCTGGCGCTTGCTATAGCCATACCGCTCGCGAAGTTTGCCTTCGAGCTGGTCGCGCTTGCCACCGATCTGCTCCAGATCGTCGTCCGTCAGCTCGCCCCACCGTTCTCTAACCTTGCCCTGTACCTGTAACCATTTGCCTTCTAAGATATCGTGTTTCATAGGGTCCACTCCTTATCCTGATTTCGTCTCTCTCAACGTTTAGCGCAGCGTTCAGCTTCTATCGTCTCAACGTTACCGGCGGCTCTTTTCCGCAAGCCGCCACTATGTGCGATAGCCCGGGAAAAGACAATCCGCTGATTCTACCATAAGGGAAAAGAGAGCGGACGGCATGTATCCCGTTATAGTTTAGGGATATGCTTGGGGATATAAATCGTGGGGCAGCAGGCGAGAACCACCGGTCGGCGCGTTTGCTGACGCGGCAGGAACCACGTTATGGACCCAACGCGGCGTCAATCACACGGGCGAAGGTGTTGAACGATTGCGACCCGTAAAACAGCTCCCCATTGACGTCGAAGACAGGCTGGGTAAAGATGCCGCGCTCGCGCCGCGCCTCGTCCAGGGCCAGCACATGTTCCAGAGCAGCGCCGCCGTCATAACATGCTTCAAATGGCTGGCGCTGGACCCCGGCAGCCACAGCGGCTTCCACATAGTAATCGCGGTCAGCCTGCCACAACTCGATCTGGTTCAGAAACAACGTGTGGTGCAGTTCCCAGAAGGCGTCGATGTCTTGTTGCGCTGCGCATTCTGCCGCCAACGTCGAGTAAACGCTGGGATCGCCGTGATTGAGCACGGGCCAGAAGACGATGCGCGCCAGCCCTGTGTCCACGTAGGCGCTGATGACGTCCGGCTCTGTGCCCAACACGTAGGCACGACAGTTGCCTCATAGAAAGTCGGAGTAATCGATGATTGTCACCGGCGCGTCCTCCCGTCCCAGGAAATATGCGCCGTCTGATGTGCGACCGTTCACCGTAATCTGAGGTGTCTCTGTCGGCGAGTTGAGTGCCGTCGCTGTGGCCATAGGCGTCTCGACCGTTGCGGTTACCGTTGCTGGCAAAGACGTTTCCACCAGTGGCGGGGAATCAGTGGCCTGCATCGTGGGCGACATGGTGAGAGGCGCCGTGGTTGGGGAAGGGGACGCCGTTTGCGCCGCGGAGGGTGCGCGCGTGGCCTCCCCACCGGCGGGGGCGCAACCGGCCAGCAGTACGACCACTATTGCCAGCGGAAGGAAATGAAGGCTCAGGAATCTGGACATCCTGCCAACCATTATACACTACGCTGCAATAGCCTTTGGTACGTGCGCTTACCCAGCCTGGCGTGGCTCAGGTCCGGGGGTTGACGCCCACGTGCACGGCGATGGTACCGAACATGAATAGGCGGTAACTGACGTCGCCAAGGCCGGCTTCACGCATCAACGTGGCGAGGCTCTCTGGATCCTGGAACTGTTGCGTGGTATCCGGCAAATAGCGGTACGCTTCGGCCTCTCCCGTGAGCAGGCGGCCCAGCAGGGGAATGACGTAGTTGAGGTGCAGCCGGATGAAGGGGCGCAACAGGTTGCGCTTGGGCGGGCTAGATTCCAGGATGACCACGCGTCCTCCCGGCCTGGTCACGCGGCGCTGCTCCCGCAGCGCGCCGGGCACGTCCACCACGTTACGCATTAGGAAGCCTGAGGTAACGGCGTCGAAGGTGTGGTCGGCAAAGGGCAGGGCCAGCGTATCTGCGCCCACCCATTGCAACGCCCGGCGCTGGGGATAGCGCTTGCCCACCTGCATCATTTCGATGGTAAAGTCGCCCCCCACGGACTGGATCTGCGGATGCTGGCGCACTCCTTCATAGGCAATATCCCCTGTGCCAGTGGCGATGTCCAGCAGGCGACCGCGCGGCGGCAACTGCGCCTGCCGGATCACGTAGCGTCGCCAGCGCACATCCTGCCCAAAGGTCATCAGCCGGTTCATTAAATCATAGCGCCCGGCAATGCGGGCGAACATTGATTGCACGTAGCGGGCGCGTTCTGGGCCCTGGAGGTGGGTCATGGGGGGGTTAGGTTACAGGTTAGCAGGTTACAGGTTGGCAAGTTTCTGGTTTCACTTCGTTAGTTGCCAGGCGCGGATCAGTTCGGCCACGCCCCAGGCCTGGGCGGTGCAGCCGCGCGGGTGGAAGGGCGCGTCGCCGTCGAATATTTCGCTGACGCTGCCCACACCGGCGTCCATCAGGTGCTGCATCAGGGGCGCGAGGAATGACCGGGCGAGAGGGCGGTCGCCGTACACGCGCAAGTGGGCGGTGACGAAGGGACCCATGAGCCAGGACCAGACGGTGCCCTGGTGATAAGCGGCGTCGCGCTGCTCCTGGTCGCCGCCGTAGCTTCCAATGTACGCTTCGGCGTCCGGCGCCAGCGTGCGCAGGCCAAATGAGGTCAGCAGGCGTCGCGCGCAGACGTCGACGACGGCCTTTTGCTGCGCCGGTCGCAGGGGGCTGTGCGGCAACGACACGGCAAAGATCTGGTTGGGGCGTAGGGCGCCGTCCTTGCCCGATGGCCCATCCAGCACGTCATAGCAGTAGCCCAGCTCGTCGCTCCAGAAGCGCTGAAATCCGACTTGCGCCATCTGCGCCAGCGCTTCGTAGCGTTCAGCGTCGCGGCCCAGACGCCGGGCGAAATCGGCCATATTGCGCAGCGCATTGTACCATAGGGCGTTGACCTCCACGGCTTTGCCCGCGCGCGGCGTGACCACCCACTCCTCTACCTTGGCGTCCATCCAGGTCAGCTGCACGCCCTCGGCGCCCGCATACAGCAAGCCGTCTGACTCATCCAGATGGATGTTGTAACGCGTGCCGCGCCGGTGCCACTCGACGATCTCCTCGAGTACCGAAAAGAGCGTCTGCAACAGGGCGTCGTCGTCCGTGTGCTGGAGATAGGCGCGGATGGCCTCGAAATACCACAGCGTGGCGTCCACCGTGTTATATTCCGGCGTCTCTCCCTGGTCGGGGAAACGATTGGGCAGGATGCCCCTATCCACGAAATGGGCGTACGTCTTCAGGATACGCGCCGCGAGCTGCGGCCTTCCTGTGCCCAGGGTCAGGCCGGGGAGGGCGATCATCGTATCCCGGCCCCAGTCGCTGAACCAGGGGTAGCCGGCGATGACCGTGCAGCCGTCCGGCCCCTGTGGCGTGTCCCGGCGCACCAGAAACTGGTCGGCGGCGAGGACCAGTTGGGCCGGAGCCGGCGTAGGCGTGCGCGCCGCATAGGCCAGGAGGCTGCGCTCGTGGTGCGCGCGCCGGCGGTAGGCCATAGCGCCGTCCAGGTCGGGCGCAGCCTCCGTGCTGGCGACGAGGGTAAAGCTCTCGCCCGGCTGCAACACGTGGCCGAAAACGCCAACGTGCACGTGATCCTCCACAACGTCGTTCTGCCCCCGGTACTCCTCAAGGCTCAGGAAGTAATCTTCGTACCAGGTGTAGTCAGGCCATACCTGGCCTGCGCGGCTCAGAAGGTAAAGCGGTCTGGCCTCTTCGAATAGGGCAATGCGCAGGCCATTTTCCACCGCTTCTATCTCTGGCTGCCACTCGTTGAGAATTGTCGTCTGGTGATAGTCGCGGTAGTTGACCAGCGCTTTGGCGTACAATTCCAGGGGGCCGCTGCCACGCCGCAGACGGTACTGGACGTAAGTGGTGTTGGCCCCCAGCTCCATCCACACGCGCTTCTCCAGCAAGGCGTCGGCTACGGCGTAGGTCCACACCGGTGTGGTGCCTTCCAGGTGAAAACGTTCCAGATGGCGAATGCCGTCTTGCTCTACGGCGCCGCCGGCCCAGCGATTCACGGACAGATCGTACTGTTGCCCATCGTACTTTACATCTTCGTCCAGTTTGGCCAGCAAAAGCGTGCGCCCCAGAGGCGGAGCAAAGGCAGCGATCAGCAGCCCGTGATAGCGGCGCGTCAGCAGGCCGCCGACGGTGCCCATGGCAAAGCCGCCAACGCCGTTGGTCACGAGCCACTCCCGCGCTTCCGCCGCCTCCAGGCGACTACAAATCTCCCGTCCAAATTCAATCATGCACACGCTCCTTCTGTGACGAGCGTTTATTTTGGTGTTGTTTCAGTAACCGTGCAAGTTTCACCTGCCGGCGGAGCGCCGCCCCGACCTGCGCTTTCTGTTTTGTCGACCAGCGGTGAGCGGGTTATAATCTTTCGCGAGTTGCAGGAAAGGCAGGCCCAGGGAATGATATCGTCACCATAAAATCACCATTCTTCTCGTTTCTGGCGGCCTGTTGTAGAACTGTTTACGCTTGATGCCGGGACTGTTTCCCTTTTGTCACCATCATGACACCATCTTGCCATTTTTGTTTCAATATAATACAATGGCTGTATCTTCAGTGGTGCGCAGGTGTCTCAGGGGCCAATCCTGACGCATCAGGCCAGGTGCGATCTATCTTTATGTTATCGACGAAGGGTATTCTATGGCTCCATTACTAGACGTACGAAATCTGGTGACCCGTTTTTATACCGAGCAGGGAGTAGTGCATGCCGTTAACGGCATTTCCTACACTTTAGAAGAGGGGGAGTCACTGGCCATCGTGGGGGAGAGCGGTTCCGGTAAATCAGTCAGTGTCCTATCGGTCATGGGGCTCATTCCCTCACCGCCGGGCCGCATAGAAGCCGGGGAAGTTGTCTTTAACGGACGCGACCTTCTCAAGCTGTCGCAGGCGGAGTTCCGCCGCGTGCGCGGGCGCGAGATCGCCATGATCTTCCAGGATCCGATGACCTCCCTCAATCCTGTCTTGAGCATTGGCCGGCAGATGACAGAAGGGCTGCGGCTGCACCTGGGCATGAACGACAGCCAGGCGCGGCAGCGGGCCATCGAGATGTTGAATCTGGTGGGTATCCCCAACGCTGACGACCGCCTCTCTGATTACCCGCACCAGTTCTCCGGCGGGCAGCGGCAACGGATCATGATCGCCATGGCCCTCTCCACCAATCCCGCTCTACTCATCGCCGACGAGCCCACGACGGCCCTGGACGTTACCATCCAGGCGCAGATCGTGGAGCTGGTGAGGCAGCTTCAGGATAAGCTGGGCATGGCTATCATCTGGATCACCCACGATCTGGGCGTGGTAGCCGGTATGGTGGAGCAGGTAGCCGTGATGTACGCCGGTTACATCGTGGAGCAGGGATCAGTGTGGGACATTTATAAAGAGCCCGCCCATCCCTACACCCTCGGTTTGTTGAAGTCAATCCCCAAAGTGGACGCCAAGAACCAGCAGCGGCTGGCCTCGATCAAGGGCCTGCCGCCCGATCTGCGGCAAGAGTTCAACCATTGTCCCTTCGCGCCGCGGTGCCCCTACGTCGTCGACAAATGTTGGGAAGAGAATCCACCGCTGTTGGCCACCGGGCGCGACCAGCTTTCCGCTTGTTGGGAATGGGAAACGGTCCTTGAAGAAGAATCGCGCTTTGGAGTCGAAGTATGAGCCGGGAAAATGGGAAAGAAGTCCTCGTTGAAGTCAGGAATCTGAAGAAGTATTTCCCCATCTATCGCGGCGTCTTGCGCCGGCAGGTAGGCGCGGTACAAGCTGTAGACGGTGTCTCTTTCAACATCTACAAGG
This sequence comes from Candidatus Sulfomarinibacteraceae bacterium, assembly GCA_035464315.1. GTDB lineage: Bacteria > Chloroflexota > Anaerolineae > Promineifilales > Promineifilaceae > JAAYYY01. Next base: position 21,214 of record DATHSI010000286.1, on the reverse strand, counting down.
GCGAGACGCTGGGCCTCGTGGGCGAGAGCGGTTGTGGGAAATCCACGACGGGGCGCACCATTTTGCAGCTTTTGGAGCCCACCGATGGGCAGGTCATTTTCCAGGACAAGGATTTGACCGCGTTGGGCAAGGATGAGTTGCGGCGCGCGCGCCGGGACATGCAGATGATTTTCCAGGACCCCTACGCTTCTCTTAACCCGCGACTGACGGTAGGCAACATCGTCGCCGAATCCCTGGAGATTCACAACATCGGCGACAAGAAGAGCCGCAAAGAACGGGTGCAGGAGTTGTTGCGCCTGGTCGGCCTGAACCCTTATTTTGTCAATCGATATCCGCATGAGTTCTCCGGCGGGCAGCGCCAGCGCATCGGTGTAGCCCGCGCGCTGGCCAGCAATCCGTCCTTCATCGTCGCCGACGAGCCAATTTCGGCGCTGGACGTTTCTATCCAGGCGCAGGTCGTGAACCTGCTGGATGATCTGAAAGAGGAGCTGGGCCTCACTTATCTTTTCATCGCCCACGATCTGTCCATGGTGCGCTACATCAGCGACCGTGTGGCGGTCATGTATCTGGGTCGCATTGTGGAATTGAGCGACCGCGATGAGGTGTACGACCATCCGCTGCACCCCTACACACAGGCTCTGCTTTCGGCCATTCCTGTTCCTGACCCTGAAAAAGAGAAAGAACGGCAGCGCGTGATTTTAGAGGGCGACGTGCCTAGTCCGGCCAATCCGCCTAAAGCATGTCGCTTCCACCCGCGTTGCGCGTATGCAACTGAGATATGTACCGAGGTAGATCCGGAATTTCGTGATCTGGGCACAGATGACAGGCCACACTGGGTTGCCTGTCACCACGCAGAGAAGTTTTTTTAGACGCAACGCTGTACTGCAAACAGCCATACCAGCATTCCGGAGAGCGCTTCAAGGAGGTGATGCCCGGAGAAGAGATTTGAAAGCTGAACGTACCAACAATATCCTGAGTGATTTACACACTGAAACGGAGGAGATTTTGTCATGTTTAATAAGAGAGTAGGCTTGTTTCTGACCCTATTTGTCCTACTGGGTCTGCTGGCCGCCTGCCAACCGGAGACGGTCGAGGTCACGCGCGTCGTGCAGGAAGAAGTTACGCGTGTTATTACCGAGACTGTCGTTGAGGAAGGCGAGACGGTTGAGGTCACCCGTATCGTGACGGAAGAGGTCGAGGTGGCCCCAGAGCCTGAGGAAACTGCAGAAGGCGACGTCGTCACCTTTAATGGGTACGATACGTCCGACATCCCCACACTGGACCCCCAAATTGGCGAGGATGTAACCTCGATCAACTACATCGAAAACCTGTTCGTGCACCTCACCAACTATGACCTGGAAACGACTGAGATCGTTCCCGAGGCAGCCACCGACTGGGAGGTCAGCGAGGATGGCCTGACCTACACCTTCAACATCCGCACAGACATCCCCTGGGTTTACCACAACCCGGTTACCGGCGAGACCACTCAGGTTGACCGGCCCGTCGTGGATGAAGAAGGCGAGGTCACCGGCGAAGAACCGGCCTTTGTCACGGCCCAGGACTTCGTCAATGGCATCAAGCGCGCCTGTGATCCCAACATCGGCTCCTACTACAGTGGCGTCGTGGCTCCGCTCATCTCCGGTTGCGCCGACGTGCTGGACTACGAAGATCCGGCCGACATTCCCCAGGAACTGGTAGACGCCATTGGCGTGAGCGCGCCTGATGAGTCGACCCTGGTCATCGAGCTGGAATTCCCTGCCAGCTACTTCCTGTCCATGACCCCCATGTGGACCCTGACGGCGACGCCCGACTGGGTCATTGCAGAGCATGGTGAGAACTGGATTGAGGCCGGCAACATCGTGACCAACGGTCGCTACGTTCTGAACGAATGGGTACACGGCGTGCGCCGCATCATCGTACGCAATCCCCTCATGCCTGAAGACATGCAGGGCGACGGCAACATCGAGCGGTTTGTCGTGAACGTCGTTCCCGACACGAGCACCGGCTACGCGCTGTGGCTGAACAACGAAGTGGACACCGCCGGCATCCCTGATGCTGAGCTTCAGGCCCACCTGGAAGAGTTCGCCGACGAGACGATCCAGATCCCGGATCTGGCCGTCTTCTACATCTCCTTCAACCACGCCAAGGCGCCGTTCGACCAGGTTGAGGTGCGCCGCGCCTTCAGCGCTGCCTTCGACCGCGAGACGTTCGTGCGAGAGGTCCGACAGGGCCAGGGTCTGCCCATGCGCCACTTCGCCCCTCCGGGCATCTTCGGCGCACCGCCCATCGACGAGGTCGGTGTGGGCTACGATCCTGAGTTCGCGCGCGAACAGCTTTCCGAAGCTGGCTACCCCGACTGTGAAGGACTCCCGCAGGTGACCTTGCTCGGTTACAGTGGCCAGGCGACTCTGAACTGGATTGAGTACGCCCAGAATCAGTGGGAAGAGAACCTGGGTTGTTCCGCGGACCTGATCCAGATCGAACAGCAGCCGTTCGCCGAGCTGCTAGCTGCCACAGCGGCTAGCGTGCCCGTCGCCGAGTCGCCGCACATGTGGACGCTGGGCTGGGGTCCGGACTACGCTGATGAGAACAACTGGGTCGGCGATGTCATCTGGTGTGGCAATGCTGACAACCGCATGCGCCGCGAGTGCACCGAGACCGATGATCTGATCGTCGAGGCTCGCGAGGAAACGGATCCCGATCGTCGCATCGAGCTGTACCGCGAAATCGAAGAGCGTTTCTTCGGCCCTGAGGGCGAGACGCCCTTCGCGCCGCTCTACCTGCGCATCGCTTTTGTGGCGGAGCACACCTGGTTGGATCGTATTCCGGCCCTGTTCGGTGGAGAGCAGTACTACAACTGGAGCATTGACTGGGAGGCCAAGCAGGCTGCCCAACAGTAGGCCACTGACTTCTAGTCTGTGGTAGAATTGAGGGAGCGGTCCTCGCGACTGCTCCCTCAACACCCTCGGACATCGCGCCGGAGCAGGAGCTGATCGTTTGTACCTGGCAATTACGAAGAGAAAGAGCAATCGCTGATGCGGGCAGCGCTATTTCCCGCGCTCTGTGTAGGCATGTCTATTAGGCAACAGACAGGACTTTCTGCGCAGGAAGTGAGGCACTTATGACCACTTATATTATTCGCCGAATTCTTTTTTCCATTCCCGTTCTCTTTTTCATGATTCTGGCCACATTCTTGCTCGTCCAGGCCACGCCAGGCGGCCCCTTCGATGCGGTGGGCGAGCGGGCCATGCCCGAACATATGCGCCAGTTGATGGAAAGGCGATACGGTCTGGATGATCCTGTGTACATCCAGTTCGGGCGCTACGTGTTCAATCTGATGCAGGGCGATCTGGGGCCCATGATGCGCATGCGCAGCCAGACGGTCAACGATATCGTGGCGCAGACGTTCCCTGTTTCTTTCCAGTTGGGCGCGCTGTCGCTGTCGCTGGCCTTTATCATCGGCATTCCCGCCGGCGTGATCGCCGCTCTCAGACACAATACGATGGTCGATTATGGCGCGACGTTTCTGGCCGTATTGGGCGTCTCCATTCCCAATCTGGTGCTGGGTCCCTTATTGATCCTGGTCTTTGGTGTCTATCTGGGCTGGTTTCCCATCGCCTTCTGGGGAGCCGATCCGCCCTTTATTCTGGGCATTTTCCCCAGACCGACGCTGGAATTCTGGTATCACGCGGCGATGCCCGTATTTACCCTAGGCACTGCTTTCGCCGCGCTGGTGGCTCGCCTCACACGGGCCGGGCTTCTGGATGTATTGGATCAGGACTACATTCGCACGGCGCGCGCCAAAGGGCTGCGGGAACGGGTGGTCATCGTCGTACACGCTCTGAAGAACTCCCTGATTCCGGTCGTTACCCTGCTGGGCCCGCTGATGGCCGGCGCCGTCACCGGTAGTCTGGTCGTAGAAGAGATTTTTGCTCTGAACGGCATGGGGCGTCGTTTCGTCTCCAGCGTGGGCGAACGGGAGTACTTCTTGCTCACCAGCCTGACGCTGATCTTCGGCGTGCTATTAATCCTGGGCAACTTGCTGGTTGATATTATGTATGCCTGGCTCGATCCACGCATTCGCTACGATTAAGTAAAAAAGACCTGTTGTATCTTGCCGGCGAGACGGGCCGGCACGTTACCGTTGGAGATCGATTATGGTCGCTGAAATTCCTATTGATGAGGTGGTTCCAACTGAGACGAAAGAAGGCCGCAGCCCGATGCAGGACGCCTGGCGCGAGTTCCGCCGCAACAAGATCGCGGTCGCCGGCACCGCTTTCATCGTTCTGGTAGTTCTGATTGCCCTGTTCGCGCCTCTGATCACGCCCTACCACTACTCAAATCAAAACCTGAACTACACGCGCCAAAAGCCGATGACGGGCTATGTTGTAACGACGGATCGCTTGCCGCGCTGTCAGTGGGAAGGGACGTTTATTGAGTGGGGTTGCACGCTCTTCTTAACCGGTTCCGACTCTCTCGGCCGAGATCTATACAGTCGCGTAATCTATGGCACGCGCGTTTCCTTGAGCGTGGCCCTCGCGGCCTCATCCGTGAGTCTGCTTATTGGCTTTGTTTATGGCACGATCTCCGGCTATGCAGGCGGTAAAGTAGACGATATGATGATGCGCGTGGTAGACTTTCTGTACGCCGTGCCCCTCTTGCCGATCATTATTATCATGACCGTTTACTTCAAGGCGCTTGCGCGACGGGGGGATACAACAGGGTTTACGGGAGTTTTGATCGGCGCCAATCAGGCCACCGGCGGCCTACTATTTCTCTTTATCGCCATCGGCGCTCTGAACTGGATCGGCATGGCGCGCCTGGCCCGTGGCCAGGTTCTCTCTTATAAGGAGAAGGAATTTGTAGAGGCTGCCCAGGCCCTTGGCGCCACCGATAGCCAGATCATTTTCAAGCATTTGATGCCCAACATCATTGGCCCGCTGCTCATCGCCGAGAGTCTGGCCTTACCCGGTTATATTTTCCTGGAGGCCACGCTCAGCTTCATTGGTCTGGGAGTGGACCCGCCCACGCCCAGTTGGGGGGCAATGATTAACGAAGGCTTTGCCGGCATTCGTTCCAACCCGCATCTGGTTTTGGTACCGGGTGCGGCATTGGCCCTGCTGACCCTGGCCTTTAACTTTATGGGCGACGGTCTGCGAGACGCCTTCGACCCGCGCCTGCGTGGCCGGCACTAAATCGACGACAACGACGCGACCGAGGGGAAGAGGATGAACATCGGTGCAACGAAAAGTTGGCTTGCTGGGTTGTGGCTAATTAGTTTATTGGCTCTGGCTGCTCTGGCCTGTGCTCAGGCCGGTGAAGTGTTAACCCCTGAAGAGGCAACGGAGCGAGCGCGCAGCCCTGCTGCCAACGAGGATACAGCGGAAGGTATCGGCGGCGACTTCGGTGTGGGCGATACGGCTACGCTGACGGGCCGCAGTTTCCTCGTCAATCTGTTGGACGCTCCCGCCGGTCGCATTACCGCGGGCCAGGAGCGCGGCGTGCAGGTAACGATACAGCAGATCGTCGAAGAGGAAGGTGAGCTCTGGTATCGAGTCGAGGCTCCCGGAGGCCGCGGCTGGGTGCGCGTGGACAATTTGGAACCTCCGGAGATCGAGGAAGCAGTCGAGGGTGAGGAAACTGAGGTTGACGGCGACGAGGAAACGGCGGTCGACATCGCTGCGGGCGATACCGCCTACCTCATAGGCAACCGCTTCATCGTTGATTATTATGATCGGCCGGGACCTGGTGGGCGTATTATCTCCGGCCAACAACGGGGCGCCGAGGTGACCGTCGTCGAGGTCTCGCAGGCGGATGGAGAAACCTGGTACCTCATCGATTCTGCCGCGGGCCAGGGTTGGGTCCCGGCCGAAAACCTCACCACCGAGGCGCCTTAGACGAACCGGGCAGCTGTTTTCGAACCTGGCGTCGGAACCGATTTTAGGAGGCGCCCGCAAGGTGTGCCTACACGGCGCGCCGGCACGGCGTTGACAGTATGATTCAACAATCAGACAGGGAGGCGACGTGTTTTTTTCGCCTCCCTTTTTCCTTCTTGGTGGGCAACGAGTGATGTTATTATTTTCAAAGTTGAGTTCCTTTGTAAAGGCGCGCCGCCTGCGGTTGCGGACCTGGCCCCTCATGCTGCTCCTTCTGTTTCTTGCCGGCTGCAGCAGCGTCCAGGAGCGCGTGTGGCTCGATGCGCCGGGCTGGCAGCGAGGCATAGCCATGGGGCGCATGCTGGTTCCTGACGCTGCTACCCTGGCGCTGGATGGCGAGCGCACACTCTACACGTTTTTGATTACTGGGGACGGTCCCACCGTAGTGGCCCTGGACCGGCGCGCCGAGCGCCTGTGGCAACGGTCGTTGGATATCGATCTGCAGCGACCAGACCGCCCACAACTGGTATGGGATGGCGCGCAGTTGCGCCTTTTCTGGATCGACGGCGAGCGGCTGTATACGGCGGCGATGGACGCCGCGGGAAATGTGGTAGAAGATGCGCGACCCCTATCGGGCGAGACTCGCGTTGCGACATATGATGTGGCGGTGGACAATGGGCGCATCGCCGTCTGGTCTGGCGGTCCGCGCCGGGAACCGGGAGTTTACGCCCTGGACCTGGGCGCCGCATCCGCCGGCCCGCGCCTCGTGGACGAAGTGGGCATCCGGCCCCAGCTAGCCTACGATGCCCAGGGCGTCCTGCACGCCATCTGGACCCAGTATCCGTCCGGCGCCGGCGCGGCCCGCTTCCTTTATGCTCAGAGTGATTCGCAGCCGCCCTCGGGTACGATTGTGCTGGAGACGCTGATCAGTGTTACCAGCTCTATGGAGGGCCCTTTCCTGGGCATTGAAGAGGAGACGGCCTACCTGTTCTGGTCCGTTCTGGTGCGCACGGGCCTCGGTGCGGGAACGGCGACTACCGAATATGTGACGTTTCCCCTGGGCCAACCTCAGGCAGCCAGCGCGCCGGCGCGGCTTTACGTGCCCTCAGCGTACGATCTGCCCTACGGTGACGCGCCTGCCGCCGGCTCGCTGCAGGCAGGTGGCCGCGCGCCGCTGGATGCCGGCGGGCGGGCCACACCGCTGAGCCTGGAGGCGAACGACCTGATCGCCGGTGAGCTAGTGGTCGCCGCGCGGGCCACCGTTGCCTTCCAGTTGCGCAAAGAAGCCAGCCAGGCCACGCTGGTCTTTCTGGACGGAGGCGCTCCCCAGGGCTACCAGTTGCTGAGCTTCACGCGCACGGCGACGTCCTCGCCTTATGTGCGCAGCGACGGCGACGGGTATCTGTACGCCACGTGGCTGGAACCGGCCGAGCCCAGCGGCTATCACGTCTACTTCGCCAGCACCGCGCCCGACATCAGCGCTGCGCTGCAGGAGTTGCGGCTGGCGGATGTGCAGCAAATGGCAGTTGAGACAATTTTCGGTATGCTGGCGGGCGCTGTGCTGGCTCCCTTTGTGGCCATTCTGTGGCTCATCGCGCCGATCATCATCCTGGGCGTGACCAGCTTCATGCGGCGCGAGGGCGCGAGTCTGATCAGCGCCGGAACGGCCATCAGCCTGGCGCTGGCCCTCGCCGCTTTCCTGGTGGTGAAAGGGCTCACGTTGCCCGGCCTTAATGAGTACGTGCCCTTCTCGGCGTGGATTCCCATCATGCCTCGCTGGCTGGAGACCGTCTTGCGCTGGAGCGTGCCGGTGCTGATTCCCATTGTGGGGCTGGCTGCTGCCTGGCACCTCACGTTCCGACGCAGAAACCAATCTGTCCTCTATTTTTTGCTGATCTATGCCGCGGCCGATAGCCTGTTGAGCATGGCTATCTATGGCTCTGTTGTCTACGGGTTCATCTAATCTAAAAGGAAGTGTCCATCCATGACTGCACACCCATTACCGCCTGAAACACTACGCCGTGTTTGCGACAGGGAAAGCCTGAACTTCCAGACCACGGCCGACATTGAGAGTAACGGCTCCATCATCGGGCAGCCGCGGGGCACGCGGGCCATCGAATTTGGCATCGGCATGCGCGGACAGGGCTATAACATCTTTGTCGTCGGCGACGCCGGCACCGGGCGCAGCACCAGCATCAGGCGCTTTCTGCAAGATGGCGCGGCGCAGAGGCCTGCGCCCCACGATTGCCTCTACGTGCATAACTTCACCACAGCGCACCGCCCCCGCATGCTCCTCTTGCCCGCAGGGCGCGGCGCGGCGTTCAAGCAGGATGCGGCGGCGCTGGTAGAAGCGGTGCGCAAGGAGCTGGTCAATACCTTTGACGGCGAATCGTATCGCGAGACCGTTTCCCAGATGGAGGAGGAGACGGCTCGGCAGCAGGACGAGCTGATCCGCGGCTTTGAAGAGGCGGCGGCGCAGGACAGCTTCGTCCTGACGAGCAGCCAATCCGGCCCGCGGTTGATGGTCATGGCCAACGGCAACGTGCTCTCGCGCGAGGCGGTCAGCGCTCTGCCCGCGGCCCAGCGCCAGTCGTTGGAGGAAAAGCGCCTGGCGCTGCGTAACCAGCTCGACGACGTCCTTTACGAGGTGCAGCAGTTGGAAATCGGCCTACACGAGCGCCTGCAGGCGCTCAGCCGCGATGCGGCGGCGACGGCCATCGCCCCCTTCTTTGCCCGCATGCAACAGAAATATGACGACCAGCCGCAGGTGATAGAGTATCTGCGGGCCATGGAGCAGGACGTGATACATAATCTATCTGCTCTTGTGCCCGATGGCGAGACAGATCCTGACCAGCGCCGGTACGCGGTCAACCTCTTCGTGGACAATAGCGAGACCGAGGGCGCGCCGGTGGTGCTGGAGATGAACCCCACCCACGGCAATCTGATGGGCCGCATGGAGCACGAGCTGAGCCAGGGCATGATGACGCCCCATTTCACCACGTTGCGCGCGGGCAGCCTGCACCGCGCCAACGGCGGCTACCTGCTGATCTATGCCCGCGATTTGCGCCGCCACCGTGACGCCTGGGACGCTTTACAGCGGGCGTTGCAGAGCGAAGAGATTCAACTGCAGCTGCCGGAGGCCGTGCGCGGCGCGCAGGTGCTGGCGGGCTCGTTGGATCCGGAGCCCATCCCTCTGCGTGTGAAGGTGATTCTGTTGGGCAGCGAGGAGCTTTACTACGCTTTCTATGATCGCGAAGAGACATTTGGCGAACTGTTTAAGGTGAAGGCCGATTTCGCGTCCAGCATGGTGCGCGACGCGACGCACGAACAGGAGTACGCGCGCTTTGTGGCCCACCGCTGTCGTGACGAAGGACTGCGCCACTTCGAAAGCGCGGCTGTGGCCCAGATCATAGAGTTTGGCTCTCGCCTTTGTGAAGACCAGAACCGGCTGACGACGAAGTTTGGCCAGATCACCGACGTTTTACGCGAAGCGGATTATTGGGCGGGCCGCGCCGGGCGCAATACCGTCAGCGAAGCTGACGTGCAGCAGGCGTTGCGGGAACGCGTCTACCGCGTCAATCGCATCGAGGAGCGGTTGCGGGAACAAATTGAGGAGGGCGACCTGCTCATTGCCACCGACGGCGCGGTGGTGGGGCAGGTGAACTCTCTGTCCATCATCGACCTCGGTGACCACGTCTTTGGTCAGCCGGGTCGCATTACGGCGCGCGTTTACATGGGCGAGGATGGCGTGGTCAACATCGAGCGCGAGGTGGACATGGCGGGCCCCATCCATAACAAAGGACTCTTGACCCTCGTGGGTTATCTGGGCGGCACCTATGCACAAAACCAGCCGCTCTCCCTGTCCGCCAGCCTGACCTTTGAGCAAAATTACATGGGCGTCGATGGTGACAGCGCCTCCGTCGCTGAGCTGTACGCGCTGCTCTCCAGCCTCAGCGAATTACCCGTGTCGCAGGCCATTGCCGTCACCGGCTCCATCAACCAGCTCGGCGAGGTGCAGGCCGTGGGTGGCGTGACAGAAAAGATCGAGGGCTTCTTCGACGTGTGCCACCGGCGAGGCCTGACCGGGGAGCAGGGTGTGGTGATTCCCGTCGCCAACGTCAACAACCTTATGTTGCGCGAAGATGTGGTCGAGGCCGTGCGCGCCGGGCACTTTCACGTGTGGGCCGTGGACGCGGTGGACGAGGCCATGGAGTTGCTGCTGGGACGGCCCGCGGGCCGGCGCGGAGAGGATGGCCAGTATCCGGAGGGGACGGTGCACCATGCTGTGCAGCAGGCGCTGCGGCGTCTGGCGCTGGAGCTAAAATCGTTCGGCGACCACGATCATTCGGGGTCGGCCGGCGACCACGAGCATCAGGGGTCGGCCGGCGACGATGCCTGAAGATAGGCCGCGGCGCGTAATATGCCGATAATGCTCTTGGCGTCGCGCAGCCGGCCGTCCCGCGCCATCGCTTCCACCGTCTCTAGCGCCATCGGTTGTAGCTCGATAATTTCGTCGAAATCGGCCGCCAGCGGGTCCGGGTGCAGCTCTTGCGCCAGGTAGATAGCCAGGACTTCGTCGGAGTAACCGGGCGCGGGCCACACGTGGCCCAGGGCCGTCAGGGATTCCGCCCGGTAACCGGTCTCCTCGCGTAGTTCCCGCTGCGCGCAACTCGCCCAATCTTCCGTTTCCCCCCGCGTGCCCGCCGGAAGCTCCAGGATCGTATCTGATAACGAGGCGCGGTACTGGCGCAGCATCAGCACCTCGTCTCCCCGCAACGGCACCAGGACCACAGCGCCGGGATGCTCCACGTAAGCCTTCTCCACGGTGTTGCCATCAGGCCGAGTCAGCTGATAGCTCCGCACGCGCCAGGACGGCCCCTCCCAGACGACGTCGCTGTTAGTGTTGTTCATCCGTTAGCTGCCTTGCGTCCGGCGTAGCCTGTTAGGGCGAGTAGCCGGCGGGAGGAATGCGGATTTGCTGGCCCACTTCCAGGCGGTGGGGGTCGGCCAGGTTGTTGTAGGCTACCAGCGCTTCCACGCTGAATCCGTACTGCTGTCCGATGCGGAACAACGTTTCACCCGCCTGTACGATGTGCACGCGCTCCTCTTCAGCCGCCGGCTCGTCGCCTGGCTCGTCCTGGCCCGGAATCTCGCCGCTTAGCGGAATCAGGAGTTGTTGGCCCACTTCCAGCGAGTGGATGTTGGCGAGGTTGTTGGCCGCGGCAATCGCTTCGATGGACACGCCGTACTGCTCGGACAGCCTGCCCAGCGTGTCCCCGGCGACGACGGTGTGTATCACGTCTTCGGTCGGGCCCGTGGGCTCCTCGCCTGCCGGCGCTTCCCCGCTTTCCGCTCCGCCTTCACTGTCACCTGGCTGGTCCGTGGCTGCCGGTTCGTCCGTGGCCGGCTCGCCTGTTTCTGCGCCGTCCTCGGCGGCCGGCGACGGGGTGGGTAGCAGGTCGCCTGATGGCGCTTCCGTTTCAGAACCAGGATAGCCGTTTGAAGGGTCAGAAAGAGGATCGTCCTCGCCCGCCGGCGGCGCCGGCTCCAGCGTTACTTCTTCCTGCAAGGGCCGCTCGCACGCTACCAGCAGCAGAGAAAAGAGAAAGATGGCCACAAACCCTCGTGACCATGCCACGCGCCTAAGAAAATCACTCCGATTCACATCGCCCTCCTATGACAGCAAAGTCAACATAAAAAAGTCTACCACAAGCAAAAATGGGCGTCAACGAAGGTTGCGAGCCCAATTTGCAGATTCGTCGGAAGCGCCTTGTAGTGGGCGCTTCAGCGCCCGGCGGAGCCGCTAAGGCGGCAACTACGAACCCTATCCCCACATTTTTGCGCTCTATTCAGCGATCTCCGCCAGTTGCAGCCAGCGTTGCATGGCCTCTTCCAGCTCCCTTTCTACCCCCTGTAACTCGGCAGCCAGCTCCTGCAGCCGCACGTAATCTTCACCGCTGTTGTTTATCGCTGCCGCAAGCGCCTTCTTTTGTTTCTCCAACTCCGCCACCCGCGCTTCCAGCGCTTCCAGCTCTCTCTCTTCTTTCCAGGTGAGCGTGCGCGGTCCTGCCTCAGACTCTGCGCCTTCAGCGGACGGTTGTCGTGGCGCGTGCGCCGCCGCCGGGGAGGTCGCGCGTTGCGTCCGCCGTTGTTGCTCTGCCTGCTGGCGCAGCCGGCGATAGCTGCTATAGGGTGCGGGGTAGCGCCCGCTGACCTCGCCGTTTTCGAAGTGCACCAGGAAATCGACGGTGCGGTCCAGGAAATAGCGGTCGTGGCTGACGACGATCAGCGCGCCCAGGAAGTGGTCGATGAACTCTTCCAGAACCGTCAGCGTCTGAATGTCCAGGTCGTTGGTGGGCTCGTCCAGCAGCAGCACGTTGGGCCGGTGCACCAGCGTGCGCAGCAGGTAAAGCCGCCGCCGCTCGCCGCCGCTGAGGTCCCTGATGTAGGTGCGCTGGTGGGGACGGGGAAAGAGGAACCATTCCAGCATACGCGCCGCGTCTACCAGCTGGCCCTCGTCGCTGCGGATCAGCGGCGCTTCGCTCTCGATGAAGGCCAACACCCGTTTGTCCTCCGGCAGGGCCTCGCTCTGCTGGTCATAATAGCCCAGGCGCACCGTTTCGCCCCACCGCACACTGCCGCTGTCCGCTTCTACCTTTCCCGCCAGAATGTCTAGAAAGGTGCTCTTGCCCGCGCCGTTGGGTCCGATGATGCCGATGCGGTCGCCGGGATCGAGGTGAAAATCGAGGTCCGTAAAGAGATTCTCACCGTCAAACGATTTGCTCAGCCCTCTGGCCTCCAGCACACGCTTGCCCAGCCGCCGCCCGGCGAGAGCCATCGCTACCTGTTGTTGACCGCGGTCGTAATGGAGTTGCTGCATCTCCTCGATGCGCTCTTTACGCGCCTTCTGTTTGGTGCCGCGGGCCTTGGGCGCGCGTCGCAACCACTCCAGCTCTTTGTGCAACCGCTTCTGCCGCGCCTCCTCAGCCGCCGCCAGCCGTTCGTGGCGCGCCGTGCGCAGCTCCAGATAGCGGCTGTAGTTGCCCGGATAGCTGACCAGCTTGCGCCGATCCAGCTCCACGATGCGGTTAACCACACGATCCAGGAAGTAGCGGTCGTGGGTGACCATCATCAACGCGCCGGGCTCCGTCATCAGGTACTCCTCCAGCCAGGCCACAGCGTCGGCGTCGATGTGGTTGGTCGGCTCGTCCAGGATCAGCACGTCGGCGCGGTCGATCAAGGCCTGGGCCAGGGCTACGCGCTTGCGCTCGCCCCCGCTCAGGGTACCGATGGGCGCGTCGAACTGCGTGATGCCCAGCCGCGTGAGGATCGTCTTGGCGTTGGCCTCCGCCTGCCAGCCGTTCTGGCGGTCCATGGCGGCGCTGAGCTCGATAAGCCTTTGTTGCAATGCTTTATCATCCGGGTCTTGCTGCAACCGGTAGCTGACTTCCTGGTAGTTGCGCAGAAGCCGCATCTGTGGTGAATCGCTGTGAAAGATGTGCGCCAACACCGTTTGTGATGAGTCCAGTTGCGGCTCCTGGGCCAGATATTGCACGGTCACGCCGCCCCACACCGTGACCTTGCCGCTGTCCGGCGGCTCCAGCCCGGCGATAATGCGTAGCAGCGTTGTCTTGCCGCTGCCGTTGACGCCGATCAGGCCCAGCCGCTCGCCCTCGTTCACCAGCAGATCAACTCCGTCCAGCAGGAGCCGCTCGCCGTAGCTTTTGGAAACGTCTTCCAGGGTCACCAGGTTCATGGCTTATTCATTGAAATGGACCAAAGGCCATTTGCTGTTGGAGAAATCGACTAGGGCGTCAGCCGCCGTATACAGCGCGAAGGCGATGGCGGCAATCAATAGAGTCACGGCAAGGGCCCCCTGCGGCGCGCTGAGCAACTGGGATTGCAGCGCCTGTAGCATCACGCCCAGATCGGGCGTGGGCGGCTGTATGCCGAAGCCCATGTATCCCAGGCCCACTATCAGACCGAAGGCGGCAAACAGCGCGCCCAGGAAAACGGCGCCCAGCACAACCAGGCCAAAGCCCAGGCTGCCGTCCGCCGGTCGCGCCACCCACAACGAGCGTCCGGCGCGTGTGGCGCGGGCCAGCAGCAGGACGGACACAGCCAGCAGCGCCATCGTGCTCTCCGGTTGTCCGATCAGCGCCAGCAGCGCCAGGGCCGTGGGCAGCAGGGGGAAGAAGAGCAGTACGTCCAGCGGCAGGAGCAAAAGGTCACTGGCCGACTGCCACAGCCAGCTCGGGCGGGCGCTGAGCACGCCGCCGAGCATGCCGATCACGATGGCCGGGAAAAGCAACAGGCCGGCGACCAAGACCGCGCGCCCCACTGTGTTCAGGGCTCCCAGCCGCGCCCGGGCCCAGAGATCGCGCCCCAGGTCGTCGGTGCCCAGCAGGTGTTCGGCCGAGGGCGGGAGCAGACGGTTTTGTAAGTCCTGTTCCACGGCCGCGGCCTCCGGCGTAAGAGCGCCCAGCAAAACCAGCGACAGGGGTATCAGCAGCAGAAGCAGGGCGAAAATGGTCCACAGCCGCCTGGAGGACTCGACGGCCTCCGATCTTGCCGGGCGCTCGTCGCGGGCCAGGAGAAAGACGACGATCCAGTTGCACAGCTCGCCCGCCAGGCGCGCCAGAAGGATGACGACGGCCATGATGGCCAGAATCGGTCCCATCGCGCCCAGGGTCTGGTGGCCCACGTTCATCAGCATCAGCCGCCCTAGCCCTGGTTGGGCGAAGATGACCTCGACCACAATCAGGCCGCTGAGCACGCCGCCGGTCTGCATCAGCAGCGCGCCCAGCAGAGTGAAGGCGCCGGCCAACCAGCGCCGCCAGCCGGGTTGCTGGGTGGACAACGTGATCGTGCGTGTTGCCGCCTGGGCTGAGAGCAGGGCGGGAAGAAATGAAAGGGGAATGATAGTCAGCGCGGCTACGATCAGGCTCCGCGCGCCGGTGCTACCTTCGCCTGCCACCGGCAACTGGCCGAACAGGCTGAAACCGGCCAACAGAAGGAGAAAGGCCAGGGCAGCCACGGGCGCAGGCGCCAGGATAAAAAAGCTGACGCGGCCCAGCGCCCGCAACAATGCGCCCAGCCAGCCCGCGCGCTGCTGCACGCCGTGCACGGCGACGGCGACAACGGTCAACGCCCCGCCCAACACCGTTGCCAGGACCAGCGCGCCCGCCAGCAGCAATATGCTACGCGCCGCCGGACCCAGCAACGGCTGGGCCGGCGCAGCGATGCCGTCCGTGCTGTAGGTGATCAAGGCCAGCGCCGCGGCGAAGGCGATGAGTAGAAATAGCACGCGGCGTGGAAATTGCACCCACGCCGCGCGCCGCGCCGCGCCGCTCAGCGTGGGATAGCGTTCCCGCTTTTGCGATGAGATGACGGTTGTGGACATCGTGTACCTCTCCTCGTGTTCGCTGTGGTTTTTCGCCTGTGCGTATTATGGGGCTGGAAGGGGTGGCTGTCCACTTTTGGGACCGCAGACGGCGGACCGCAGCCAGAGCCTCACGGCAGCGGTGGCACGGAGAGATTGGAGATTGGTCGACTAGAGATTGGGGTACGGCGGTCTGCGGCCCAGCGTGTCGCTGTGCTTACGGCGGCTAAGCCGCGTGCCCGCAGGGCTAAGCCGGCTGCCCATTCAGGTGTGGCTGCAGCGAGCGCCCGGTATACGAATCTTCCGCCTGCGCCACCGCTTCTGGGGGCCCCTGGGCTACGATTTCACCACCGCGGTCCCCGCCTTCGGGGCCCAGGTCGATGATGTGGTCGGCGACTTTGATAATGTCCATGTTGTGCTCGATGATGATCACCGTGTTTCCCTTGTCCACGAGGCGGTTGAGGGCCGCGATCAGCTTGGCCACGTCGTGCGTGTGCAGGCCCACCGATGGCTCGTCCAGGATGTACATCGTACGCCCGGTGGCGATCTTGGACAGCTCGCGGCTCAGCTTCACGCGCTGCGCCTCGCCGCCGCTGAGCGTGGGGGCCGGCTGGCCCAGGTGGATGTAGCCCAGGCCCACGTCGACCATTGTCTGCAGCTTGCGCTGGATGGGCGGCAGGTTCTCGAAGAACTCCAACGCCTCGTCGATGGTCAGGTCCAGCACGTCGGCGATACTCAGCCCCTTGTAGCGCACCTGCAACGTCTCGCGATTGTAGCGTGCGCCCTTGCAGATGTCGCAGGGCACGTAAATATCGGGCAGGAACTGCATCTCGATGCGGTTCTGGCCCTGGCCCTGGCACGCCTCACAGCGCCCGCCCTTGACGTTGAAGCTGAAACGCCCCGGCTTGTAGCCGCGTATCTTGCTTTCGGGTAGGTCGGCGAACAACTGGCGGATGGGGTCGAAGACCTTGGTGTACGTGGCAGGATTGGAGCGCGGCGTGCGGCCGATGGGGCTCTGGTCGATTTCGATCACCTTATCCAGGTGTTCCAGCCCCTCGACGCCGTCGTGCTTGCCCGGCAGTTCGCGGGAGCGGTAGAAATGCTGCGACAGCCGCTTGCTCAAAATATCGATGAGAAAGCTGCTCTTGCCGCTGCCGCTGACGCCCGTAATGCACACGAACTTGCCCAGGGGGATGGCCACGTCGATGCCCTTAAGGTTGTTCTGGCGCGCGCCGCGAATGACGAGGCAATCGCCCGACCCCTCGCGCCGGGTGGTGGGCACGGGGATGCGCATGCGACCGCTTAGATAAGCGCCCGTCAGCGACTCATCGGTGTTGGCGATAATCTCCGGCGCGCCCTGGGCCACCACCTTGCCGCCGTACTTGCCCGCGCCGGGACCCAAATCTAGCACCCAGTCAGCCTGGCGGATCGTTTCCTCGTCGTGCTCCACCACCAGCACCGTGTTGCCCAGGTCGCGCATGCCCTTCAGCGTGCGGATCAGGCGCGCGTTGTCCCGCTGGTGCAGCCCGATGCTCGGTTCGTCCAGCACGTAGAGCACGCCCATCAGGCGGCTGCCGATCTGCGTCGCCAGGCGGATGCGCTGCGCCTCGCCGCCGCTGAGCGTGCCTGCGGACCGGCTGAGGGTCAGATAGTCCAGTCCCACGTTGATCAGAAACTCCAGCCGGTCGCCGATCTCCTTGAGGATGGGGCGGGCGATCATCTGCTCGCGGCTGGTCAGCGGCGTGTTTTTCTCACCTTGCAGGTGGCGCACCCACTCTATGCTGCGGACCACCGGCTGCTCGGTCACGTCGCTGATGGTCACGCCCTCGATATCCACGGCGCGGGCCACGGGGTTCAGCCGCGTGCCGTCGCACGTGCTGCAGGGCTGGTTGACCATGTAATCTTCCAGCTTGTTGCGCACGTAGTCCGACGTCGATTCCTGGTAGCGGCGTTCCAGGTTGGGAATGACGCCCTCAAACTGCGTGCGATACTTGCGCACCGCGCCCTCGCGGTTCACATACCGTATCTGGATCTTCTCGCGCCCGCTGCCATACAGCAAGACGTGCAACTGGGCCTCTGTCAGCTCGCGCACGGGCGCGTCCAGCGGAATGTCGAAATGTTTGGCCGTGGCTGCGATGAGCTGCCAATAGTACCCTTGCTTGTCATCCGTGGGCCAGGCTACGATCGCGCCTTCGCGCAGGGTCAGATCGCGGTTGGGGATCACCAACTGCGGATCGATTTCCTTCTTGGTGCCCAGGCCCTGGCAATCAGGGCACGCGCCGTGCGGGCTGTTGAAGCTGAACGTGCGCGGTTCAATGTCAGGGATGCTGGTGCCGTCGTACACGCAGGAGAGGTGTTCGGAGTAGAGGCGATCACTCGGGTTGTCACGGTCGGTGACGTCGTTGATGATCACCACCCCTTCGCCCAGCCGCAGCGCGGTTTCGATGGAATCGGTGAGCCGCGAGCGCGCCGCCTGCGCTTCCTCGCTCTGAGAGTCATCCCCATCGCCGTGGCGGATAACCAGCCGGTCCACCACCGCCTCGATGGTGTGATTCTTGTAGCGGTCCAGCTCGATCTCCTCGTCCACCTGGCGGATCTCGCCGTTGACGCGCATGCGCACAAAACCGGCCTTGCGCACGTCCTCAAAGACCGCCTGGTGGTGCCCCTTGCGGTCCTTGATCAGCGGAGCCAGCACCTGAATGCGGCTGCCCTCGGGCATCTTTTCCACGCTCTCCACAATCTGCTCCGCCGACTGTGGCTGTACCGGTCGGCCGCACACGGGGCAATGGGGTGTGCCCACGCGCGCAAAGAGCAGGCGCAGGTAGTCATAGATTTCGGTGACGGTGCCCACGGTAGAGCGCGGGTTGTGGCTGACGCCCTTCTGGTCGATGGAGACGGCGGGGCTCAACCCTTCGATCTGGTCCACTGCCGGCTTCTCCAGCTGGCCCAGGAATTGGCGGGCGTAGGCCGACAGCGATTCCACGTAACGTCGCTGTCCTTCAGCGAAAATGGTGTCGAAGGCCAGCGACGATTTGCCGGAGCCGGAGAGACCGGTGACCACCACCAGCTTGTTGCGAGGAATCTCTACGTCAATATTCTGCAGATTATGCTCTCGCGCACCGCGCACGACAATATTTTCTAGCGTCATATCGCTCCAAATGTGAAAAATGACATCCCTGACCAGAACATCTATTCTAACATAGCGCTGGTCTGATCGCTATTAGAATTCCCTTACTTTTGCCTCGGCTGCCCTTGCCTTACCCGTAGTCGCAGATTCCATTCTGCGCACCGACACTGGCGAGCGGCTCGGGGACGAGCTTCGGGGAGGAGCTATGGAAAGCTCGGCTAAGGTGACGCGTCGCGCAACAGCCGTTGCAAGCGGGCGTCCCGCGGCATTGTAAGTAGGCGGTGGGAGCGTGTGGAGCTGTCGTTGCTTTCCACCGTCGCGGCGTCGATGGTTGACGGGCCGGCGGAGGTCACGGCCCACAGGCGGCCGTCGGGCGGCACCGCGGCTGCGTCGCACACGGGCCGGCGCGAGATGACCGCGCGGCCGGGCGCGTTCGCTTTTTCCGCCAGGGGCACGGCGCTCACCGGCATGCGCCGGCCGAATCCCTGCTCGGTGACCAGCAGCAGGTCATCCTCGCTGCCGGCGACCACGGTGGCTACCATCGTTTCCTCCGCACGCCGCTTCATAATCTGCAGGCCGCCTATCGGCAGCTGGGCCAGCGGGAAGCGCAGCGCACGCCCGCCGTCGGTAACTAACACCAGCATCTCCTCGCCGTCAATGCCCCGCGCGCCGCTGGGCCAACCAGGCAGCGGCTGCTCGAACGTCAGAGGCACGGGAGCTTCGATGGCGGGAACCATGACGTCCGTGGGGTAGGGCCGGGCGTACCCCAGCGACGTCGCCAGCAACAGCCGTTCCCGCTGCTTGATCGGCTGCCAGCGGGCCACGGCGAACACCTTTTCGCGCGGCTGGAAGTGGTGCAGTTCGCCCAGCGTCTGGCCCACCGCTGCCATATCGCGTAGCTGGCGCGCTGTGGCCAGCAGAAAACGGTAGCGCGAGGTGATCAGCAACAGCGGCTCGTCAATGGTCACCACCTGCGCGCTGAGCAAAGAGGGCAGCGTGTGCGGCTTTGCTGCGCTACCCTCTCCGTTCTGTGCAAAAAATTCCTCGCGGGCTGCCGTCTGCAGACGGTTGTCGGCTGTCAGCAGAACAACGATCTGCTCCTCAGCGAGCGCCTGCGTCTCCTGCCTGTCCCGTGCTTCGATGCGCCGTTTCACCAGCGGCAAATCCACGATTGCCACGTTGGGGCGCGAGACGGAAACGTCCTGCGCCTTCAGGTCCTCGTGGGTGTAAGCGCGGGCCTCGATCTGGCCCTTTTCGATGCCGCGGGCGATGATGCTCAGCCCGGCGGTCACGCTGCCAAAGGTATCTACGCTGTGCACCCGGTCCCCGCCGAACTTGCTGCGCAGCATCTGCTGGAAAAGGGGGATTTCCGCCGAGCCGCCGGTGCGAATGACGGCGTCCACCTGCTCTGCGCGCAAGCCGGACGCCTGCAGGGTAGCGTCCACCTCGCGCTCGATACGCACATACTCCGGGCGGATGATGTTCTCGAACTCGCGCCGCGTGACCAGCTCCATGACGTCGAACGCCGGGCCGGTGAGGCGAATCATGCCCCCAAAACGCTCGGAGAGGTGGCGTTTGGTCTTTTCCACCGTGTCGAACATTTGCAACCCATAATTGTTGGAGACCAGGCTGCGCAAAGCCCGGATCTCCCGTGGGCGTTGCGCCGTCTGCTCAATCTCCTGCAATGTGCGCCGGTTCTCGGGCGTCTGCAGATCCAGGATCGTCTGCCAGTTGGAGAAGGTGTCGTAAATCCAGCGCGGCGCGGGCAGCTTTCTGGGGCCGTACTTGCTGCCTTCGCCAAAGTGGCGGGGCAGTTTGTTGCGCACCAGCTTCTGGTCGAAGACGTCGCCAGCGATAGGCACACCACCGGTCGCCAACACCTGGCGCGCACCGTCCCCCAGGCGCATGATGGTGATGTCCAGCGTGCCGCCGCCAAAGTCAAAGACCATGATGTTCTGCGGGCTGTCGGCCAGGCTGGCGTAATGGTAGGCGGCGGCGACCGGCTCCCGCTGCAGGTAGACGCGCTCGTAACCGGCCTGGAATGCGCCGCGCAGCAGCCGTTCCTGCGCCAGCCGGTCGTGTTCGGGGTCCTCGGCAAAGCGCACCGGGCGGCCCAGGACCACCTCGCGCAACTCCCGGCCCAGAATGGCCTGGGCGCGCCGGCGAGTCATGTACAGATAGAGGGCCACCAGCGACTCCAGCGGGTAAAAATATTGCCCGATGACGGTGCCTGTATATTCGTGGTCGCGCAGGTTGGTCTTGAAGGAGAGAAAGAGGCGACCGGGCGACATCACGTCGGCCCACACGTAGGCGTCTTGAATAAAGTAGACTTCGTCGGCGATGACCTCCACTTCGCCCACCCACACCTTTTGCAGCTTCACCGGGCGTCCCACATTGTGATCGAAATAACGGTCGAGCGCTTCACGGCCGATGTAGACGTCCTGCTCGTTGGTCACATAGAGCGCCGTGCGCGCGATACGCGGGTTGTCGTTGGCCGGGTCCAGGGGCAGACGGCGCACTTCCTGACCATCGTAAAGGGCCAGGCCAGAGTTGGTGGTACCAAAATCCATGCCCACGATCATGCTGGTTCACTCCTCCTGCATCATTAGCGAACTTATAAGTCTAGTTACTTGTAGGTGTTTGTCAAATGTGAATGACCCAGAGCCTGGCACACCCTCCTGGGCGATTTGGGCGCACTAAAAGTTAGTAACTGCTGTGGCCAGTGTGCTATGGCCGTACCGGCCTGGAGAGATTGGCCCGATCACACATGTTCGTGCTCCCCTAGAAAACATTGACTCACCTGTACTTGTGTACTAAGCTAACTTAATC
>DATHSI010000285.1:0-9424 GCA_035464315.1 Candidatus Sulfomarinibacteraceae bacterium | reverse complement strand
GACCTGATTCCGCACATCGACGACGGCGTGCTCACGTTTGAGCTGCTGACCGACGCCAACATCGATTTTGGCATCCTGGGCAACCTTCTGGCGGGATTGCTCGGGGGCATCATCGGCTTCGTCATCGGGCTGTTTACGGGCAACCCCATTGGCGGCGCTATTGCCGGAGCGACCCTGGCCATCGTGACGCTACAGGTGGCGGAGGCCTTTATCGGCAATACGATTACTCGCGAAATCCAAGCCGAGATCAACGGCAAACGCCTGCCCCAGTTCTTTAAATGCAATAACAACGTAGTCAATCTGGCGACCGTCAAGGACCAGGGCCAGGGGCTCAATCTGGGATTTCTGGACACTTTGCCCAAACCGATTCCAATCTACACAGACAGACCTGACCCCCTGCACGAACGCGCGGTAATCATTAAGACCCTGTTCAACGACTGCACGCTGAACAGCAGCGGTTTCGGATTGGAAGGCAGCAGCATCACTGAAGAGCGCTATCTCCCTCGGGATGCGTCGATTGTGCGCCAGACGAGCGTGGACGGCGAGCTGGCGGCGCTGATTTACAAGGCGTCCAATGGCGTGGAACACGAGATTTCTGTGGATGACGTGCTGGCCCGGGCGGCGGCGGACGAGGTGCCGGAACCGCTCAACGTGATCGATTCGCATGAGGACGAACTGGTCGAGCGCAAACTGGAGGGCCAACTGCCCGTGGCCTGCATGCATCCGGTGGCCATTCGCCGCGAGGAGACGATCATCACCGCCATTCGCTTTGACACGGGGCTGGAGCTGAAAACGGCGGATACGATCAGGCTGCAGGATGCGGGCGCGCTGATTCTACCCGGACTGCAGTTGATCCACCCGGTCAACGCCAATCCCTATTATCGCGCTCCCCCGAATGAGACGGAAGAAGACAACTTCGAAAATCTGCCTGAGTTCTAAGCCGCGCGCCCTGCGCCGATCAGGGAAAGATGAAGACCGGGTCTTCCATGCTGGGGAACGTGGGAGGCGGTTGAAAGCCTTCACCGGGCACCAGGTAAATGCCCTCCACGCCCGTGTCAGGGTCTGTCCGCAGTTCCACGTCCACTTCGCCGCGGGAGATGGCCTCCCGCAGTTCAGTGTTCTCCTGCACCGCATCCTGGAATTGATCCAGGATTTCCAGCACCTCCTCGGGACAGTTGAGGCGCGCCTGGGTCTCCAATAGATCGATGGTTTCCAGCGTATCGTTGCCGATGAGCTCGCCAGCCGGGTCATGCTCCACGATGAGCGCCAGCGCCGCGTCACAACTCTGGCTTCTCAGCTCCTGCGAGACAAGGCGCGCGCTGATGTAGCCCGAGAGGCCCCCACCGATGATGGCCGTGATCAGCGCCGCCGCCACGGCGGTCAGGCAACCAAACACGCCCTGCAAGACGATGGCTCCGGATCCGTTGTTGTGTTGATTCATGCGGTCCCCTCTCGTCTTCAGTCGCAGCGCTGGCGGTCGTAGTTGCGAATGAGCATACCTGTGGCGCGCTGGAACCCGAGTTGTTCGTAGAAGGGCTGGACGTCGGCGTCGCACATGAGGTCGATCATGTAAAGGCCCTGGAGCCGGGACACCATGCGGTGGACCAGTTGGGAGCCAATCCCCTGCCCCCGCCGGCTTTCCCGCACCTCCAGGTGGGGAATGTAGGCGCAGGAGACGCCGTCGCTGATGGCCGTGATATATCCAACCACGTCGTCACCTTCCAGGGCCAGCACCACGTAGTCGCTGCCCTGGAGGATGCGTAGCAAGGTCTCTGGTGTGGGTGGGTTTGGCCACCCGCTGAAGAAGCCGGTTAGCCGGGATGGGGTGATGGTTGCGGTGCTGTTGGTGTAGGTTATCACACGTGCTCTCCATTGGGCCGGCTATCAGATGGCCACTAGACGGATAACGCAATCATCTCGCGTTCCCAGATTATACCACACGCCGCCTTTTGACTATCCCGGCGCGCTCCCTACACCGTAGGTGGCGATGCGCTACTATTTATAACGCGGACAGGCGCCGGCGCAGAAGCGGTTCGCCTATCGCTTCGGCGTTGAACTCGACGGCGTCGAGGAAGGTGACAAATCGGGCAAAGCCGCGAGCCAGCGCCTCGGCAAAACCCTCATCCCGGCCCAGACTCTCATCCTCCAACCAGAAGCCGAGGATGGCGAAGGTGTTGGTCGTGCGGTCCAGCTTGCTGTCGAAGCGCGCGACAAGCCGGTCGCCCCACAGAACCGGCAGCGCGTAATATCCGAACTTACGCTTGTCCTTAGGCTTATATACCTCCCACACGTAGTCGAAACCGAATAAAACTCTGGCCCGCCCGCGCGCGCTGACGGGATCGAGCGGACTGAGGAAGACAACCTCGTCCGTCGTATCCGTCTGCAGCGGCGTCCAGGCCTCCGGCACGCGCCCGGCGCTCAATTCCTGGAGCACATTGACGTCGGCGGCGAGAGCGTAGTGCACTTGCTTCCAGCCTTCAACCCGCACCTCGACGATCTCGCCGTCGGCCAACAGGGCCTCATGCGTATTCTCACCTCGGCCAAGGCCGCGCCGGTAAGAATCGCTGGTGCGCTTCAACCGTGAAAGGCCGTAGAAGCCGAGTTCCTTTTTGATCAAGAAGCGGTCCACCTCGGCATCGTCGCTCTCACGAATGAGATGCGCCGGCGCGACTGCTTCGGTGCGCGCGTATGCGCGTTCAAAGTTCTGGCGGTGGTGGGTCATGGCTTCTCCCGTGCGCCACAAATAATACAGGGCCACCGAGCTGTCCTTGCGACCGCGAAAACTTTGCGTCCGTTTGCGCTTTTCCGCCTTGAAGTCGCGGTTCGTGACAGTGGCGCGCTCGTGCAAAATGGCCCGCATCTCTTCGATGGCGCCGGCGTGATCGCGGGCCATACTGAGAAGTCGTGGCTCGCTCTCCCGCTCGCGCTGCATGATCGCGCGCCAGTGCGGCAGCTCATCCATGGGCCGCACAGCCAGCCAACCACCCCAGTCAAAGAACTTGCGCTGCTCGTAGGTCACCTCTTCCCACAGGCCGGGCCTGTAATCGAGCACGCGGCTGTGCAGCGCGATGTCGTGGCTGCGGGCGATGACTTGCAGCGGGTCCAGTTGTAAGTACTCCATGGCGCGCATGGCCTGCTCCGTCCCCTCCAGCCCCTGCCGGCGACGCCCGGGCCACAGGCCCTGTTTGCCCAGGATAAAATGACGGGCTGTGTCAATGTCGATAGTCAGCATGATGACCTCCGCTCAATGCCATTCTCAATCGGCGACATCTGTTGTTCAAATTAGGCCATCCAGGCGCGCACGTCCGGCTCGTGGTCATCGTGGAAATGGTTAAAGAATTCACCGACCAGGAAGCGCTGGTCGTCCACCCACACAAGGTAAAACGCCGGCTCGAGATGCTCAATGTGCACATCGTCGGGCAAGGCTTCGATGGCGGTGACCAGCTGCCGGTGGACCTGGCGCGTTTCATCCAGGATTTCGCCCAGCGAGCGAGCGCGATAGGTCTCATAGATCCAGGCGTTGATGTCGTCTTCCTCTTCCAGTTCCGCGGGCCAGGGAGGAGACGGATCTGGTTCGCCGCGCTGCGCCGCCTGCAGGCGGGTCACCAACCAGCGATTCCAGCCGGTCAGATGCGCGACGATGTCCTTCATGGACCAGTCGCCGTTCACGCCGGGCTGCTCCATGCGCTCTGGGCCAATTTCATCGAGAAGCGCTTCCCATTCCTGATACTCTTGCTGCAACCAGTCCAGAAGTTCTGGCTTCTGCATAAACGACTCCTTTTATGGCGAGTTTCCACGGTTTATGAACCAGTCCAAGGGAGACCTGTGCGGAGCCTCCTGGGCATTCATGCGCGTTTCACGTTTACGACGCGTGCGATCTGCTTGACGTGTGGACGTTCGTGGCGCGCCATCCACTGCGCATACGAGTGCACGGTGCGCACCAGCGGTTTTCCTGCCCCCGTCACGGTCGCTGCGCACGTCCAGCTTTCTGGCGCCAGCGCTTCCAATACGGCCAATAGTTCGGCGCGCTGCTTTGTAAACGCCTCGAACGAGGGCCGAAATTCCAGTTGGGGATAGTCTGTCTGTTTCATCCAGGTCACGGGGTTGACCGCGCGGATTGTCGGCTCGTCTTCGGCCAAAATCCGCGCAATGCAGCCGCCCCAGACGTCGGCGCAGGAGCGTAGATGGGCGAGCACGTCGTTGGCGGACCACTCATCGGCAGCAGGGCGCGTGTGCAATTGGGCCGCTTTCAGACCGTCAGTCAGCGTCGCGATGCGCGGCGGCGTTTCGCCAAGGATAGTTAGTATCTGCTCAATAGGGAGGGGTTTTTCGGGCATGTCTGTCTCTCTTCGCGAGGACCAAGTGCTGCCTATGATTGCGCGCAACGGACCGGGCCCATCGAAAAACTGCTACGCGCTGTTAAGGACGTAGACGAAGCTATCCCATATCTTGCGGTTTTCACTGAAGTGATAGTCGTAAAATTGGCGAAAGGCATCTGCATTCATTTTGTAACTTTCTCCTCTGTGCGTTGGCGATTGGGATGGAGCGTCGTGGTTGAACCATCTGACAGATGGTTGTACGCTCAAATGACGGTGCTCCTGGCGATGGGGACCCAGTCGGGAGCACAATCCGGTCCCGCTCTCTGCCCGATCAACAGGCTCAGCTGTGCCGCGTGTTCCTGCACATGGCGCATATTGTACAGGAGCAACTCGGCGAAGCTGACCTCGCCCCATCCAAAGCGGCAGCGCTGTTGCGCCGTTTCGTCTGTCAATGCTTCAATCGTCGCCCGGCATTTGTTGCGACAATGAAGGAGATAGGCACGGAGTTCGTCTTTTGTAAAGGGCCTTTTAGGAAGTAAGCCGGCTGGATCTAACTCATCCCGCGTGAACGGGGCCGGTGGTGTGAAGCCTTCCGCTGTGCCGGACAGGTAAAGATCGAGCCAGAACAAAGTATGATAGGCGATATACCAGCACTGCGAATACTCTGGTCGCTCGGCAGGATCATGCCACAATTGCTCATGCCACAACTCATCGGGGCAGGCGCGGAGCGCGTTGTCCAGCATGTCGATAGCAGCGCCGAACTGCTGCCAGATAATCGTCTTCCAGGGTGTGTTCATTTCAGATTCCTTTGCGCGGGCGCGCCACGATAGTTGCTTTCTCAGGGGCCCGCTGCCTCATTCGCCGGCAGCAGGAAGGGATCAGAATCAGGCGCCGGTGGAATCCTGGAGGAACGCCAGGGTCCGCTCCCAGGCCAGGGTCGTGGCGGCTTCGTCGTAGGCCTGCGCGCGGTCCGCTTCGGTAAACCAGTGGCCAGTGCCGGGGTAACGGTAGAACGTCACCGGCCGGCCAGCGCGCTTCAGCGACGACTCCAGGTCGTCGACTTCGGATTGCGGCTCGAACTCGTCAGCGTCGGCAAAGTGACCCTGGTAGGCTGCCTGGGAGTTGCTGTAATCGCCGGGCCGCGTGCCGTAGAAGACGACGACGGAGCGCACCAGGTCGGGGGCGGTGACCGAGAGGTCCAGCGCGTAGAAGGCGCCCAGCGAGAAGCCGAGCACAGCCAGGTCGCCGCGCTGACCGGCGCGCTCGTCGAGGAACGCGGCGGCCTGGGCCACGCGGGCGCCGGTCTCTTCCATGTTTTCAAACAGCGGCTGGCTAAGGGTTTCAGCCTCCTCAATGCTGTCGGTGACCCGGCCATCGTAGAGGTCTGGAGCGAAGGCGAGGAAGCCGGCCTCGGCCAGCCGCCGGCAGACGTCCTTTATGGTGTCATTCAGACCCCACCAGGCGTGCAGCACTAACACCGGCCTGCCGCTGCCATCGGGGGGAGCTGCGAGATAGCCATCGGGTTGGGCGTTTGACATTTGAACCTCCTTGGGGAATCTCAGGTCACTCTATCGACGGACATAGGGTCCACCGCTGTGGCACGTAGACGACTATAGAAAATATGTTCTATTATGTACCATTGTAATCTATCAAGGGGTCGCCTGTCAATTACAAATGGCCCTCCTTTCTCATTTATGCTTTCTGTTCCCACGCTATAATTGTTAAACCTTGGCGGGACACAGGCCAGGTTGCGGTAGCAGCTTGCTCAATCCCACATTCAGGGCCAGGAATTCGCTTGCGCTGCAGTAGCGCCTCACGCTTGATCTGCCGCACGCACGTACACTACTTTGACATCTTGCTTGCCGGTTGTGCCAGCGGCAAGTGAGATACAGACACAACATAACATGGTCGACGAAGTTGTCATCCTGATGCTGGAAGCGATACTTATGTATCTGCTCGTGCTGGGCGCTCATTCCTTGCGCCACCGCTTCGGGCCGGTGCATTTTTATGCCCTCATCGGCGGGGTCACGGCCATCATGTCCTGGGTAACGGACGCCGGGCTGACCGTGACGCTCGGCGATATTACATTCGTCGTCGGCTCCACCGTGTTCTACACGTCCCTCCTCCTGGGCGTCTTCGTTGTCTACGTTTTTGACGGTCCCCGCGCCACGCGCATCACCATTTCGACCGTGCTCGGCGTCTCCATTATGATGCCCATCATTGCCGCGGCGCTTCATTTTCAGACTACCCTCATCGGCGGCGGCTCGTTGGCCGGCGTTCCCTTGCCCAGTCTGCGCATCAACGCGGCCTCGGTGACGGCTACCTTCCTTGACCTCATCTTCCTGGGCATCGCGTGGGAGTTTCTGGGCAAACCTGCGTTGCGCATGGGTCTCTGGTTTCGAACCTGGCTCACGTTGCTGGCCGTGATGTGGTTGGACGTGCTCCTGTTTGCCACCGGCGCGTTCGCGGGCACGCCAGATTATCTTAGTATTATGCAAGGTACGTTGATCACTCGCTTCATCATCTCCCTGTTTGCGCTGCCCTTCCTCTATGGCTATCTCCGCTGGCAAAGCGACGTAAAAGGAGTACCTCTGGAAAATCGGCCGGTACTGGCAATTCTGCGCCAGGTCGCCGAGATTGAAGAGGAGTTGTCACTTGCACAACAGGAGATCGAGCGGCGCAAAGCGGCTGAAGCAGCGCTTCAGGAGGCCCAAGAGCGGCTGATCCGGCAGGAGCGCCTGGCGGCAGTGGGCCAACTGACCGCCGGCCTGGCGCACGTCTTCAACAATCTTCTGGCCGGGTTGCTACTGCGCACAGAGATTGCGCTACGACGGCAGCCTACCGACCCAGAGATCACTCGGTCGCTACGCCTCCTGAAGCTACACCTCAAGGAAGCGGCTGCGTTGGTCGACAAACTCCTGGATTTCAGCCGCAAAGGGAACATGCACCGCGAGCGCGTCGACCTGGCGCCGTTGCTACAGGAGCAGGTCGGACGCTTGCGCGAACAGGCGCCGGCCGGCGTCTCGCTCTTGCTTGATCTGCCGGCAAGTAGGAGCGAGGTGTACGCCGACCCCGCCCGCGTGGAAGAGATTGTACAGAACCTGGTGAGCAACGCACAGGCGGCCCTGGTCGAAACCGGCACTGTGCGCATTACCCTGGACACGGTACACGAGGAAGCGAACTGCACCATATGCTACAAAGCGATACAGGGGAAGTGGGTGCGGTTAATGGTCTCCGACGACGGGATGGGCATCGAGTCCAAGACGCTTCCACGAATTTTCGAGCCGTTCTTTACGACCGGCCCACCGTCACGCAACGGCCTGGGATTGCCGCAGGTGTTGGGGATTGTGAAGCAACACCACGGTCACATCGAGGTCGAGAGCCAGGTCGGCAGCGGGACCAGGGTCAGCATTTTCCTGCCGGCGGCGGCTTACGACTATGACGGAGCGGGATAAGGTTGATGGAAGCGCCACCGTTTGTATTATCACTCGCATTCTCGATCCAGTCGTGTTAAGCAATGAGAGCATCTATTCAGTCGCAGCGCTGGTGCAGGCCGGGATCGGATAAAGGGAGCCGGTCATCATAGCTACGCGTGCGATGCGCGCTCACCGTCGCTATCATAGACGCCATGCTGGAGAAACCTCAAATAAAAGACAGTGAAATCGCCCGCTGTCTGGAAGACCAGTTCGACCTGCGTGTCAGAGATATCTCTTTCCTGCCGCTGGGAGCCGATCCGGACACCGCGGTGTATCGCGTGGTCGCCGAGGATGAGGCGCCCTACTTCTTGAAGCTAAGGCGGGGCGACGTGGACACGGCCGCTGTCGCCATTCCCCGATTTCTGAGCCAGCAAGGGATGGCGCAGGTTATTGCGCCTCTGGCTACCGTCAGCGGACAACTGTGGGCCAGCCTGCCGCCGTTCAAGGTGATCCTGTATCCGTTTGTGGAAGGACGCCATGGCTATGAGGCGAAGCTGTCGGAACAACAGTGGGTGCACTTTGGCGCGACGCTCAAACGCTTCCACACAGCCCGTGTGCCGCCGGAGATTACAGAGGGGATACCGCGCGAAACATTCTCGCCAAAGTGGCGCGAAATCGTCCGCTCGCACCTAGCGCGCCTGGAGGAGAAGGCGTTTAACGATCCGGTTGCGACGGAAATGGCCGCCTTTCTCAGAGCCAGGCGCGAGGAAACGCTGATGCTCATCCGCCGCGCCGACCGGCTGGCGCAGGCGCTGCAGGCCAACCCGCCGCCGTTCATCCTGTGCCACGGCGACATCCACGGCTGGAATCTCCTGCTCGACGACGCGGGCCGCCTACACATCGTGGATTGGGACACCCTGATTTTCGCCCCCAAAGAGCGCGACCTGATGTTCATCGGCGCCGGCCTGGGCGACAGCGACTACACACCGCGAGAGGAGGAAAGCCTGTTTTACCGAGGGTATGGTCGAACGGACGTGAACCCGGCCGCGCTGGCATACTATCGCTACGAGCGGATCGTCGAAGATATCGCAGTCTATTGCGAACAGATATTTCTGTCAGATGAAGGGGGGCAGGATCGAAGACAATCACTCGCGTATCTGAAATCGAATTACTTGCCGGACAGTACGATTGAGACTGCGGTGCAGTCGGATAAGACATAGGGGGCGGACTCAAGTTGACCGTGCTGGGCTGAGACAGTCCCTTTTCATCTCCCACTCATAATCAGACAAAACCTTTGCAAAAGGCTTGACTTCGCCCAATTATTGTCTATAATAATTCTACATTACCTATACAAACTATTGACAAAAAGGAACAGGGAATATGATGAACAAGTTTATGAAGGTTGGTGTGCTGGTAATTTGGGTGTTGATGGTAGGAGTACCTTTCGCATCGGCGGCCGAAGTCGAGCCCGCCGATAGCAACACGATCGTGGACATCGCCGTGGCCGACGGGCGCTTCACGACGCTAGTGGCAGCTGTGCAGGCTGCGGGATTGGCCGACGCCCTCTCCAGTGGTTCCTGGACGGTCTTTGCGCCCACCGACGCGGCATTCGCCAAGCTGGGCCTGAACGCGGACAACATTGCCGACTCTTTCACCAGCGAGGAGCTGACGGACGTCCTGCTCTACCAC
>DATHSI010000284.1:0-15902 GCA_035464315.1 Candidatus Sulfomarinibacteraceae bacterium | reverse complement strand
ATGAACTGGCGCACCTGCACCAGCCCACACACGGCGAGGTTTTCTGGCAACGCCTGGAACGTGTGCTGCCCGATTATGCTGAGCGCAAACGGTGGCTTGCCGAAAATGGGCGATACTATGCGCTCACATTTGCCAGCTGATTGCTTATTGTCAGCCTGACCGGATTTATAATGCCCTCCAGGACCACGTAGAGTCCGCCCACTCCCCTCCAACAAAAGACGGAGCGCCTCTCCCCCATTTGCCGCACGCAATCGTTTGCTCCCTGGTCTACAATCAGCGCCATAACCGTGACATTGACAATGTAACGTGGAACAAAACGTCACGGGTCGACGTTATAGTGCTGAGTCACAACATTATCCATTTGATTGACCAGGAGAAAAAGAATCATGACGACAGTAAGTCTTAATAGTAGGCGGGGCAGGCGACGCAATTGGTTGGTACTGGCGCTCGCCGTGGTCCTGCTCGCAGTGCTGGCGGCGGTGGGCCTCGTGTGGAGTGGCGCGCTGCCGGGTCTGGCGTCTGCGGATGGAAGCGGCGACTCGCCTCTTGCACAGTGGCAGGCGCAGGGGCTGGATAGCTACCGGTACACCTTGCAGGTCGGTTGCTTCTGCATCGAAGATGTGAGGCGACCGGTGGTGATCGAAGTGCGCGAGGGAGCGGTCTCCAGCGTGACCTACGCCGACGATGGCAGCGCGGCCGACCCGGCCCTCTTCGAGTCCTACTCATCTGTGGAGGCGCTGTTCGCCGTCATCGACGATGCGGCGGCTCAGGATCCGGCGCGGTTGGACGTGGTCTATGATCAAACAACCGGCGTTCCCCTGTCCATCAATATTGATATCAGCGAGCAGATGGCGGACGAAGAACTCTATCTGGACGTGAGCAACTTCGAAGCAGTAGAGTAACAGTGGTGGAGACGCTGTTCCAGGCGAACAGCGTCTCCATCTTTCTTTCCGCAAAAGTGGGAGCCGCGGTGGGGGCGCCACCGGCCAACCGGTGCTAGGCGGGTAGCACGATCCAATCGTGAGCTTTGATGGTGTCGGCATTGGGCACGTTGTCGTTGCGGGCCACGATCTGGTCGATGCGGCGCTTGATTTCGCGCTCGTCGGTGAGATTGTATTCGCGCTTGACCACTTTGCGCAGGCCGTCGCCGGGCTGGACCTGGTACAGGCGGTCCTGTGCGCCGGGCAGGTTGGGCGGGCCGTCGACCTTCTTCCAGCGGCCTTCTTCTGCGGTGGCGCCATCCTCGCGCCGCTCCCAGATTTCGCCCTTGTTGTTGACCACTCTGACGCAGCCGTCGGTGGTCACGTGCAGCGACACGACGTCTCTCCCGACCGTGTTTTTGTCCCAGCCGGCGTTCCAGTCGCTGCTCTGCAATTTGAACAGCTCTCCATTCTTGTTGCGACACCAGACGTTGTTGGCGTCGGCCACCACCACCTCCTCGGCGATGGCCGTCGGGTTGCGCCGCCACTGGTTGCCATCCCGTTTGTAGAGCAACCCCAGTTGGTCGCGAGCCCACATGGTGCCATCCGAACCTACTGATACAGATCTGACGTGTGCCATGGGATACCTCCATTGATGAGTAGCGGCGGCTGCCGCACTGGGCGCTGCATGCCACCCACCGCAACCGCCCATTTCTTGCCCTCCGAGAGAGCCACTCTCTCGGAGAGCCGCTCTCCAAAAGAGCGACTGACATAGACGTGCGCTTGAATTGTGTGACACGATGAGAGGACAACCCGGCAGAAGCGAATGCGATGACGCTGGTACGCCAATCGGGATGTAGGGGCGGAGACGTATCTCGGTTGTCGCAAGAATTGGGTGCGTGCTCTTTCCGCACGTACAGGGGTATTCTAAAGCAGGGAAGCTGGCGTTGTCAATAACCGCGCTCGTCGTCTTTTTGCCGTCCGGACGAGAACCCGCGCGGGGCTGCCCGTGATCTGGCTCATCACAGCGACCAGTTTCTACAAGGCGGGGTATGTGTATAATGTGGCCGTGAACCACTGCCGGCATTGCCGGTGAACGCGAGGAAAGGGATAACAGATGCAAACAGAATTTGTGCAACCGAACGGCGAGCGGCTGGTGATTACAAAGAGTGCGGCGGACACAAACGGCGAGCTGCTTGAAATGGAAGCGGTGTACAATCCGCACTCCCCGCAGCCGCCGTTGCATTACCATCCGTTTCAGGAAGAACGGTTCGAGGTGTTGCGCGGCGTTTTTCGCGTGCGCGCCGGCGAGAGGGAACAGACTTACGAGGCGGGCGACACGTTTACCGTGCCGGCCAACACGCCGCACTGGATGCACAACGTTGACGACGAGGAAGGACGCCTGCGCTGGCAGATCAGGCCGGCTATGAAGTCGCAAGACTTTTTTGCCACGATGTGGGGGTTGGCGGCTGACGGCAAGACGGCGGAGGATGGGGTGCCCGACCTGCTGCAGCTTGCGGTGATTTTGCACGCGTACCGCGACGAATTCCGCCTATCACGACCGCCTTATTGGGTGCAACGCCTCCTCTTTGCGCTGCTCGCCGTCATCGGCAGGCGCCGGGGCTACCAGGCGCGATATGAACGGTACAGCGGGGCAGGGGCGACGAGCAGCTGATATTGCAGACGTCTCAAAATCCACTTGCGCGTCATTTCTCCCCGAAATTAAGGGCTTAAAGCCGTAAAAGGTAGGGAATGCACCCATACATTCTCCGGAGGTCGTGGGCTATCCTGCTTAGTAAGAACGAGCTTGCAATCTGTAATTGTGATATGTAGATAGGAGTAATAGAGCCATGACCCTGGAACAACTGGTTATCTGGATCATTATCGGTGGGATCGCCGGGCTATTGGCCGATGCTGTGGTCAAGGGTATCGGTCTGAGCCTGATTGAAGCTATCATCGTGGGCATTCTAGGCGCTTTTGTCGGCGGGTGGGTGCTGTCAGCGCTCGGCGTGTTTCCGCCGGGTAATATCCTGGGCACGATCCTGACGGCATTTATCGGTGCTGTGCTGTTGCTCCTCTTAATAGGTTTGATCCGCCGGGGCTGACCGGCGTGTCTTGAGCAAAGCATTTGCCGCTACTCGTAGTCCGTGAAAGACATTGCGAAGACTGATCACCGTTGTCCTCATTGCTTTCATTCTGCTTCTTGGCCTGGCCTTTTGCCGCGCGGCAAGGGCGCCACAAGGTACGGCGCAACTTGCCACCATCCCGGTCCAGACGCCGTTCGCTACCGCAGCCCCTGTTGCTCTCGTAACGGCTACTGTGCCGCCCGCGGCGCCCGTCGCGCAGGTTGACCTGCCGGTCGAGAACAGTGAGTGGTACATTGATGGTTGGGCCGAGGACGCCATCGTGGTCAACATGTATGGGCGGGAGATGCGCTTTGACCTAGCCGAATTTCGACACACGCAGACGAATGCGGCAATCGTCGTGCAGTGTATCGATCCCCAGGCAAGACGGCCCAATCTCGATTTTGCGCTTCCCATAGAGCAGAGAGACCGCTTCATTTACAAAGGAAATCAGTTCTGGCACACCGCCGATCCCGCGGTTCAGCGATTCATATTCGTCAGGCACGGCGAATTGCAGTGAGAGGTTGAACCGGGGGCACAACGGATTTCCTGAGACCGTGAGCTACGGTCCTGGGCCATTTGTCCCCTCTCGAAACAGGACGCATTGTCCTGGACAATAGAGACACGCGCCTCATGACAGCGCGAGCGGCAGCAATTAGAGTATGGTTATGGCAATGCATGCTGGCGAAGTGGGCAGCCGCTCGCCCCCACAATCTATCTATACATGGAGAAAGGTCATGAATAAGAGCAACGAGGCATTGGTATTCGGCGCGACGGGAAACCTCGGGGGGGCGGTGGCCAGGGAACTGCTGCGCCGTGGCTGGCGCGTGCGCGGTGTGACGCGCAACCCGCAGAGTGAGAAGGCACAGGCATTGGCCGCTGCGGGTGCAGAGATGGTGCAGGCGGACATGGACGATGTGGCATCGCTGGAACGCGCCTTTGAGGGCATGGAGCGCGTGTTCAGCGTGCAGAACTGGCTTACCGTCGGTGTGGAGGGCGAGGTGCGCCAGGGTAAGGCGGTTGCGGATGTCGCCCGTAGCGCAGGTGTAAGGCATCTGGTTTATGGATCGGCCGGCATCGGCGTTCCAGGCACGGGTATTCCCCATTTTGAAAGCAAGGTCGTCGTGGAACGTTACATGGGCGAAATCGGGTTGCCGGTAACAGCCGTTCGTCCGACGCCTTTCATGGAGTTGCTGGCCAAAGACGAATTCTTCCCGCCCATGGGAGCCTGGGGCGCCTTGCCCCGCGTGGTAGGGTGGGAAATGCCGATGCCCTGGGTAGCCGTGGACGACATCGGCGTGGTCATTGCCAATATTTTTGAGAATCCCGACGCGTGGATTGGCCGCGATATCAACAATCTGGCAGGCGATGTGAAAAGCATGAAGGAGTGCCGGGCTGTTTTCCAGAAAGTGACCGGCAAAAAGCCTTTCCGTATTCCCTTTCCTGTAATTCTATTCGAGAAGGTGGTCAGTGAGGAAATGGTGCGCATGTGGCGCTGGCTAGAACATTGGGTTGGGGAACACGGTCTGGAAGGGCTGCGTGCAGCAGTAGAATCGTCGCGCGATATTTACCCGGAGATTCGCGACGTTGAAACATGGTTGCGGGAGAGCCACCATTCGTACGGTCTGGCCTGACAGGCCGTGCCTGTAGCAGCGCTGACAACGGTGGGGGGCGCTCGCACTTTGCACCCAGTCCACAGGGGACCAAAATCCTAAAGGCGTCCGCGGTCGAAAATATTGCCCGCGGGCGCAACGGTGAATATACTTTGGAGGTTCCTGTCCAGTTCGCGCCAATTTAGGCTTACTTCCGGAGAGTGTTAGAGGCGATGATTTTCGGACGCGCTTCGCGGTTGCTTACATGCCAACAATTGTTTCGCCGCGTGTTGCTTGCGTTGGGGATCGGGCTGGTGCTGAATCTGGTGGCCTGGGATGTGGCCTTTCTTTTTCTGCCGGAAGGGCTGTTGCGCGGCAAGATGCTGGGCTGGAATTTGCTGCCGGTGGAGACGAGCGGGCTGCTACTTACTTATGCGCAGATTCTGCTCTTTAACCTGTTCCTGACCGGCGGGTTGGTGCTGATCGCTAATCTGTTCCGCGTGGGCGATCTGCCGCGGGGCTACCTCTACGCCTGGGGCGCGTGGGCGCTTTATGGATTATTGTTGGGCACGGACTCGCTGATTATGGAACAGGGCGCCAAGCAAGCGCCCTCGCTGATGGGACTGGTGCGCAGCAGCGGTTTCTACGAGATTAGCGCCTACACGATTATGGCTGCGGCGACGGTGAATCTGTTTCTGTTCCGACAACCGTCGTGGCTCAACTGGCGTGTGAGGAAGGTTCGCGAGCGGCAGGAGCTTGCCCTGAACCGGCGCGAGATGGTGGGGATTGTGGTGGCTGTGTTCTCGCTGTTGCTGGTGAATCTCTACGCGGCGTTGGTGATGGCGGGGTGGTTGTGGTAGCCGGCGAGAGATTCTTGGGCCGCAGCGGCGGCCTGGTCAGAATGACACGTGCGGGATGCTGCCGTCTTCGGTCCCTAGGCGAACAGTGTTCGCCCATCAGCCGTCCTCATAGTGCCACGCGTCCAACTGCGGCGGGGTGACGCCGGTCTGCGTCAGGCAGGTGTTGATGTGGGCGCGGTGTTCGGTGGCGTGATTGATGACTTGCAGCAGGACGGTGGGGGCGGGGATGGCGTACGGTTCATCTCCGAAGACGCCGCGTAGGACTTCGTCGTGCGGGTCGCGGGCGGCGATGTCGATGAAAGCCTGCCCGCTGGCCTGGGCACGCTGGCGTAGCAGATCGAAGCCGGGGAAGGGGTTGCGCTCGCTCAAGTGCGGCTGCGGCTGTTCGTCGTTGAATATGGCTGCGTAACGTTCCTCAGCAGCGAAGAGATGCACCAGCGTGTCGCGGATGGAGCCGCGGGTGCCGGGTACGGCGGTGTCCAGCTGCTCGTCGTCCAGCTCCGCACACACGTCCAGCAGATGCTGGTTGGCCCAGAGGTTGTGGCGGAAGAGGTAGGTGAGGGTGGAGTCGGGCATTGGGGGGCTCCTTAGTTAACGGGTTTCGGGTTTCAGGTTGATAGGGTGCGGTCGACGGTCACTCATACAGGTTTTGTCCTTCCAGTTCCCGCTCGCGGCGGGCGACGAAGTCGGCGAGGGCTTCGTCGATGCCGGGGTCCAGGGCCGGCGGTTCGTACGCCTTGAGCAGTTCCTTCCAGATGCGATTGGCGCGTTGCGCGGCGTCCTGGCTGCCGGTGTCCACCCAGGCGTCATAGCTGGAGCGGTCGGCGATGGACGATTGGTGGAACGCGGTCTGATAGCGGGCCTGGGTGTGCGGGGTGCCCAGATGGTGCCCGCCGGGGCCGACTTCGGCGATCATGTCCAGGGCCAGATCCTCGTCCTCCAGGCTGAATCCCTGCAGGAAGTGGTGGAACATGGCCAGGTTCTCGGCGTCGATAATGAACTTCTCATAGGAGGCGGTGAGGCCGCTCTCCAGCCAGCCCACAGCGTGCATGATCAGGTGCGTATGGCTCTGCACCGCGGGCCACAGGGTCCACATCGTCTCGTAGGCCGCCTGGGCATCGGGGAAGTTGGCGCTGGTCAGGCTGCCGCTGCCGCGCGAGGGCAGGCCGTAGCGGCGGGCGAGCTGGGCGCCGGCAAACAGGGCCCAGGCGCCTTCGGGCGTGCCGAAGGAGGGGCTGCCGCTCTTCATGTCGATGTTGGTGGTGAAGCCACCGTACATGACGGGCGCGCCGGGGTTGACGAGCTGGGTCAGGGCCACACCGGCCAGCACCTCGGCGTTTTGCTGGGCCAGGGCGGCGGCGATGGTCACGGGGCTCATGGCGCCGGCGAGGATGAAGGGCGTGATATACGTGACCTGTCCGGCGCGGGCGTAAGTGAGCAGGCCGCCCAGCATGCGGTCATCGTAGCGCAGGGGGCTGTTGACGTTGATCACGTCGCCGATGACGGGATCGCCGTCCAGGTCGCCGAAGACGAGGCGGGCCATTTCAATGCAGTCGGCGGTGATGACGCGGCCGTGCGCGGCCTCCATCATCGCTTTGTCGGTGAGGCGGAAGCCGGCGAGCAGGCGGTGCAGGTGGCGTGTGGAGGCGGGCACGTCCTGGGGCGCGACCTGCTCCCAGCTGGCGAAGTGCAGAACGTTGCACATTTGCGATAGTTTGAGGAAATTCTCCAGATCGGCCATGGCGCCCGGCCGGCGTCCGCGGTCCAGGCTGGAAGTATAGACCATGCCGCCGTTGGGGCCGAAAGCCACGGCGTCGCCGCCGATGCGCACGTTGTGTTGTGGGTTGCGCGCGCGCCAGGTAAACGCGGCAGGCGCCTGGGCCACGGCTTCCATGACCAGGCCACGGTCCAGCCAGACGTGCTGTGTGGCGCGGTCCACGCGGGCGCCGGCCCGCTCCCAGATATTGAGCGCTTCGTCGTCGAGGAAGTCGAGACCCACGTTTTCCAGAATGTGCATGGACGCTTCGTGGATGCGCTCTACCTGATCCTCGCCCAGAAGCTCATAGGGAGCGTGGCGCTGGACGGGCTGTTGGAAGGGGCGTTTTAGTAAGGGGGAGAGTTGCCGTTGGCGGCGGCTGCGCGGGCGTCGCGAGCGCCGCGATCGTCGGGCGGGCATTTGTTTTCTCCATGATGAAACAACAGTGACAGCGGTTGACACATTACCGGACGCCAATTTTGCGCCTGATGGGCGATGGTGTCAAGGGATTGGGGATTGAAGCGCGGCGCTCTTGTGGGCGATGAACAGGCGCAATTTGCAGCAACCCGATTATGCCTCGCGTACCCGGCGGCGCAACCGCGCAGGTTGACTTTTGGCCCTGCACAGGTCAAACTTGTTCCAGAAAGTGTACGATAACAGTGAAATGGATTCAACCAAGGAAGCAACGAGATGACCCTTGGAACGAAAATTAAACGTCTCCTGCCCTGGTTTATGCAGCGAGGCCAGAGTTGCGAGCACGTGGCAACGATCCAGGAGGTGACGCCCAGCGCCGAGGGGTGCGAAGAGTGCCTGGAAATGGGCGACCGGTGGGTGCACCTGCGCATCTGCCTGAACTGCGGGCACGTGGGTTGTTGTGACTACTCCAAAAACAAGCACGCCACGCGCCATTTCCAGGAAACAGGGCACCCCATTGTGCGCTCCTTTGAGCCGGGGGAGAGCTGGATCTGGTGTTACGTCGATAAGATGATGTTGCCGGATGAGGCCGCTGACGAGTAACATTGTTGCAGGATATGCGAGGTCGATTGCTTTTCTTCACGGCGCTCTTTGTGGGCGCGTTGTTAGCCGGCGCTCCGGAGGCGCGGACGGCGGGACTGGATCTGCCGCCGCGCTTTGAGTTGTGGACGTCGGCGCCGGGGGTGGAGGTCTACGAGAGCGAGGACGGCGCGGAATTTGTGCAGCTGGTGGACCTGCGCAGCGGGGCGCGGCTCGACTTCTGGTACAAGCTGGCTGCAGGACCATCGCCCATTAACCAGGGGCGCAGCGAGGGCATCTATGGCGGCAACAGCCCGGCTTTTGAACGGCACTATCTGGCGTCGGTGTGGGAAGAGGTCGCCGCCGCCGAGGCAGTATGCCTGGCAAACGGGCAATTTTTCCGCGACACGATCAACGGGCGCTGGGTGGACCCCACGGAGCTGGCCTTTCCCCTGAAGAGTGACGGCGTGATGGTCAGCGAGGGCTACGAGCGCTACCGGTTCCGACGCCACCGGCAGATGCTGGCCCTGTGGCCGGCGGAGGCGGCGATTATGCCCCTGAACCGCGCGGCGCTCTACAGCTCGACGGCGCCGGACATTATCGCCGGCCTGGCAGAGACGGCGTCGGTGCGCAGCAGCGAGCCCCTGGGGCGCACGTTTGTGGGCACGGCGGACCGCGACGGCGATGGCCGTTCGGAGACGGTGTTGATTTACAGTGGGGAGGCGGTGACGCAGCAGGAGGCGACGGCGACTTTGCGCGCGTTTGGGGCCAACGCGGTGATGATGCTGGACGGCGGCGGCTCGAACCAGTTGTTGTGTGAGGGCAGCAGCCTGATCAATCGCGTCCGGCCGCTGCCGCAGATGATCGCCACGGTCCCCGGACGGACCGTGGTGGGCGATGAAGGGCCGGTACTGGAGATGTTGAAGCGGTATCTGTCGGAGCGGCGGCGCCGGTTGGGAAGATAGGGCTGGAGCGAGTAGAGATAAAGGTTAAACATACTGGCTCGTGATCGACTGTTTAGCCTTCTTCAAGTCCGCCGGTGTGCCTTCGAACACCACTTCGCCGCCGCGGCTCCCGCCTTCCGGTCCCAAGTCGATGACCCAATCGGCGTTGCGCACCACGTCCATGTTGTGCTCGATCACGATGACTGTGTTGCCGCCGTCCACCAGCTTGTTCAGAATCTCCAGCAGGTGGGCCGTATCCGCGTTGTGCAGCCCGGTGGTCGGCTCGTCGATCACGTAGATGCTGCCTTCCTTGTGCAGCTCGCTGGCCAGCTTGATGCGCTGGCTTTCGCCGCCGGAGAGCGTGTCGAGCGGCTGGCCCAGCGTCAGGTAGTCGAGTCCGACATCGCTCATCGTTTGCAGTGTGCGCTGGATCTTGGCCTGGTCGAAGTGCTCGAGCGCCTGACGCACGGTCATGTCCAGGACTTCGGCGATTGACTTGCCCTTCAGCTTGTAATCCAACACTTCGTCTTTGTAGCGCTTGCCGTCGCAGACCTCGCAGGGCGATTTCACAGTTTCGAAGAAGGACAGATCGGTGTATACCACGCCCAGGCCGTTGCAGTTCTCGCAGGCGCCCTCGGAGTTGAAACTGAAGAGGCCGGCGCTGACCTCGTTGGCTTTGGCGAACGCCCTGCGCACATCGTCCATCACGCCGGTGTAGGTGGCCGGGTTGGAGCGCGGATTGGTGCCTACTGCGGATTGGTCGACCACGATTGCGCCGGGGAATTCTGAGACGAAGGCCTCGCTGATCAGCGAGCTCTTGCCGGAGCCTGCCACGCCGGTCACCACCGTTAACACGCCTGCGGGAATGTTCACGCTTACGTTCTTCAGGTTGTTGACAGTTACGTCGCTTAGCTTCAGGTGCTCCCTGGCCTGGCGGAACGCCTTCTTGATCGGCATGGTTTCTTTCATGAAGTTGCCCGTCAGCGTATCGGCCTGGAGCAGGCCGGCGTAGTCGCCCTCGTAGACGATCTCGCCACCCTGGCTGCCCGCATGGGGGCCGAGGTCCACAATATGATCGGCGACCTTGATGACGTCGGGATCGTGCTCCACTACCAGCACCGTGTTGCCCCTGTCGCGCAGCTCTTGCAGCATTTCATTAAGACGGTGTACGTCGTGCGGGTGCAATCCCACGCTGGGCTCGTCGAAGATGTACATCACGTCGATCAGGCTGCTGCTCAGGTGTTTCACCAGCTTGACGCGCTGTGATTCACCGCCGGAGAGCGTGTCGGTCTCGCGGTTGAGGGTCAAGTAGTCCAGGCCGATGTCAATCAGATTCTGCAGGCGACGCACCAGGTCGTCTACCATTGGTTTGGCCTCGGCGTCCTCGATCTCCTGTATGACACCGATCAGGTCGCCCACTTCCATTGAGGAAAGTTCGGCGATGTTGTAGCCGTTGACTTTACAACTCAGCACGGCTTTGTTGAGGCGCGCGCCTTTGCAGCTGGGACAGGGGCCTTCGATGAGATACTTGGAAATCTTTTCCTGCACTCGCTTGGAGCGTGTTTTCAGATCGCGCTCGATGTAAGAGCGACTGAAATTCGTGATCACGCCGCGGTAAGTGCGGTTCATGCCATCATACTCGAATTTTTGCTCCTCGCCGTACAGGAGCAGATCCATCTCTTTCTCGGTGAAGTCCGCCAGCTTCTTGTCGTTGTCAAAGAAGCCGCTGGTCGGGTATATGCTGTCGTCAAATACCGGCCCCGTGATGGCGCCCTCGTTCAGCGACTTGGAAGGATCGTAGAATTTTTCGACGATCGGTTGCAGCTTGCGACCGAGCCCGTTGCATTCCGGGCACATGCCCACCGGGTCGTTGAAAGAGAAGACATTGGAATAGCCGATGAAGGGGTCGCCAACCCGCGAGAATAGCAGGCGCAGCACGGTATAGATATCGGTTATGGTGCCCATCGTGGAATGTGATCCGCCGCCCAGGCGTTTCTGGTCCACCGCAATGGCCATGCCCAGGTTCTGGATTGAGTCGGCGTCCGGCTGCGCGTAGCGCGGCAGGAAGTTGCGCACCATCATGCTGAACGTCTCGTACAACTGACGCTGCGCTTCGGCGGCGATGGTGTCGAATACGATGGACGACTTGCCGGACCCGGATACGCCGGTGAAGACAGTGATCTTGCGCTTGGGAATACGCAGGGAGATATTTTTGAGATTGTTTTCGCGTGCCCCGCGGATCTCGATATATTCTTGCTTTGTGGCTTCAGCCATGGTTACCTCTTGCTACTTATGCCCTGTCCAGATAATCGGCGAGATTCTCTAGCGCCTGCATGGCGCCCACAATTGCGCCGTATTTTACCGCTTGTTCGCGATCTTTCGCCGTGGCGAAGAGCAGCTGCAGTGTGACTCTGGTTTTTCCGTTCTCTTGCTCAAAGGTCACGGTGGTGCGCACAGGCTCAGTCGCGTCCGCTGAGTCGGGTCCGTAGTCGTAGACCAGCCGCGTCGGCCTGGAAATCTCGATGAACTCGATCTTGAATGACATCTCAGCGCCGCCGCGGCCGGGCTGGCTGTAGCGCCAGACGCCGCCGGGCTTAACATCCATTTCGTGGATCGTCGCCCCGCGCGGAGCCCACCATTGTTCAATATGCTCTGGTTCCGTAAACGCGTCAAAGACGAGTTCGCGTGGCGCCTCGATCACTCGATTAACGACGATTTCCCGATCTGCGGTTGAGTTAGCCATCATATATTCTCCTTTCTCTCTTGCAGCTTGCGTAAATATTCTTCCAGACGATCGAGATTGTTTTCCCAGTTCAGATTTTCCAGCCATTGGGAAACCTCCTGCAACGGCTCCGTTTGTAGTTGCGCCGGACGCCACTGGGCTTCGCGCCCGCGCTCGATCAATCCGGCGCGTTCCAGCACCTGCAGATGTCTGGAGATGGCCGGCATGCTGATATCGAACGGCTCGGCAAGCTCCTTCACAGTGGCCGGCCCTTGCGCAAGCCGCTCCAGCATAGCCCGGCGGGTGGGGTCTGCCAGGGCGGCAAAGGTCAGGTTAAGCTTCTCTTCATCGGAATGCATTGTCACTTAATTAATGAGTTAATTAATTAACGAAATAGTAAACTACATTGAGCGAAATGTCAAGTGCGGTTGCCGGCGGTGACGAAATGGTGGTTGTTCTGGGCGCGAGCCGGTCTGTGCACGCCATGGGCGCCATATTGAACCAACCTTTTTCGCTACTTGTGGATAATAAAGGTAGAAGGCATCCGGCGAAGCAGTGAGCACCAAGGAGCAGGTGGATGACCGAAGCAGAGGCAATTGAGCGGCTGCGTCGCGGCGACGTGGATGGCTTGCGTCTGCTGGTGGAAAAATATGAGCTTAAGGCAACGCGCGCCGCAGTGTTGGTGACGCGCGATCTGGGGCTGGCTCAGGAAGCGGTGCAGGAGGCGTTTGTCCGTGTGTACGAGCGCATCGAGCAGTTTGACGCCAATCGGCCCTTCGAGCCCTGGTTCATGCGCATTGTGGTCAACAATGCGCTGAAAGCGATGCGGCGGCGGGGGCGCGAGCTGTCAATGAACGGCGTAGAGTCCGATGGCGCCGGCGCCATGGCGGATATGATGCCGCGCGTGGCCCCGGACGTGGAGGAGCAGCTGAGCCGGGCCGAGTTGCGACAGCGGGTGCGCTGGGCGCTGGCGTTGTTGACGCCGAAGCAACGAGCCGCCGTGGTGCTCCGTTACTATCTGGGGATGAGCGGGGCGGAGATGGCCACGGTGCTGGGCATCACTGAGGGTGCGGTGAAGTGGCGGTTGGCGGCGGCGCGTGAGCGACTGCGAACGTTGTTGGGCAACGAGCGGCCGGAGGTGGAATGATGGACGAGCGAACCTTGCGCGAAATTCTGGATGAGGTGGCGGCGGAGGACGCGCCGCACGCGGCGGAGATGTGGCCCGAGGTCGAACGCAGGGTGCGACAACAGGGGAAGCGCCGCCGGTTCTACCACCTGCGCACTCGCGTGTTGCCGGCCGTAGCCGCTGCGGTGGCTGTACTGCTGCTCGTTGGACTGTACGGCGCGTGGCTGTCCGGCCTGCGGGCGGAGACGCCGGAGGGAGAGACAGACAGTATCAGCCAGTGGGCCGCCGAAGCGGGCGTGGAGGTTGAGCGACGGGTGGCAATTGAGCAGGAACAACAGACTGGGCCGGCGCAGGTTATCATAGATGAGATGGCCGTCGTCCCTGACGCACTGTTGGTCAGCGGGCAGCTCGAAATTCCGGAAGGCGCGCGAGCTCTAGAAGCGGGGTATCCCATTCTCTGGTACGGTGAAGAGAGGGTTTTAGGAGCGTTTGAGCAGGGCAGCATTACCGATCAACCGGAAACGCCTTTCCTCCTGCGCTTCCCCCGATCGGCTGTCGCCATCAGCGAGGCGCTCCTCCAGTTTCCACCGTTTTTTATAACGGAACCGGAACCGCTCGAGATACGGCTAGATCTGGAGC
This sequence comes from Candidatus Sulfomarinibacteraceae bacterium, assembly GCA_035464315.1. Classification (GTDB taxonomy): domain Bacteria; phylum Chloroflexota; class Anaerolineae; order Promineifilales; family Promineifilaceae; genus JAAYYY01. Next base: position 2,227 of record DATHSI010000284.1, on the reverse strand, counting down.
GTATGGACGAGGCGCCTTACACTGTGAGAGCCGGTGATTATCCATTGCGCTTTGAAGAGACCGAGGCGACAACGGGCGGCTTTGCATTGCGCTATCAACCGGAGAACCTGGCCGGCGCGCGCTACCTGCTAGGAATGGAAGATCTGTCCATCCGTGACGATCAGGGGAACGACTATGAGCTGACCGGTGGTTCCAATTCCTTCTTTGAGGAATTACAAGATCAGCTGGTCGTGCGGGAGACGACTATTCATCTGGACAAAGCGCCTGCTCCTGAAGCTGAGGGGCTAATCATTGAAACCTCGTTTGCACAACGGATTACCGATGCGGCGTGGTTTGCGCTGGACGGCAGCGGCGCATCGGAACCTATTCGCGCGGTGGCGAACCGCTACTATCCGCACCACCAGAACGGCGCCTACATGGCCCCGGCCGGCGACCAGCTCGTAGACCATAAGTTGCTGGCGCGCCTGGGTATGACGGTCATTGCGCCCGGAGAGAGAGCGCCGGACGAGGCGCAGATCGTCTACTTCCATCCCGACGTCATCAATGAGGAGACCCTGCCTTACATCAGCGAGCTCTACCAGGCGGAGAAGATCGTCGTGGTGCTCAACACGCCGATCAGCGAGTTGCGTCCTCACGTGCCGGTGGTGAGGGGCGGCGGCTGGGAAGATTTTCCCTCAGAGTTCTTCGATGGTCGCTACATTGTGGCTCTGTACTATTACCAGGAGCGTGACGAGCGCGCCGGCAGTCGCAGCGTTGGGCGCCAGTATGTGAAGCCGGAAGACTTCACGCTTATTCCGGCCCTAATTGAACAGACGTTTGCGGCGCAGGAAGACGGTGGGCAACCAGCGCCGTCCACGGCACCGGCAGAGACGTCTGTACCGCCAACGCCGACAGTGACCACCACGCGACCAGCGCCGTCCACACAATTACAGGTGCCGGAGATAAAGATGACGCTCCAGGACGTTAATTACGCGCCAGACGAAACTGTGGTTGAGGTTCGTACGGAAATAGATGGGAGATCGCCGCCGTCAATCCAGCCGCGCGGCGCCGGTCCGGTGGCCTGGACGCTCGTTGACGAGCAGGACAGGCAGTATGACGGGCGAAGGGTGCGCGGCGGCTGTGACGAAGAAGATAACCGGTTGGTGTGTAAGGACACGTTCTGGTTCGAACCTGTCGCGGACGACGCCGCAACGTTGACGCTGGAGGTGGTAGGCCTTGACGTGCGCTGGCCAGCGGGCGAGCCGCTTGTGTTGGATCTACAGGGTCGCCAACACGGCGACCGTTGGTCCCATGAGGAAGAGCTGAGCATCATGAGCATGAGGGTGCCATTGACGGAGGCGGCGTGGGTGACTGATCCAGACGGCCTCGACGGACACCTGTCGCTGCAGATAACCGCGCCCTGTGTGGCACAGGATGCGGCGCAGTTGCTCTACCTTGATACGTGGCTCGTGGGGCAACGCTCGGGAAGTGACGGTGTGGGTGCCCAGTCGTGCGATAGGCCGGACGCCGAACAGCTGGTTGCGGCGTTCACGGTCGACTCGCTACTTGATGGCCGGACGCCGGCGACGCTAGAGATCGCCGTGGTGGAGATTAGCGGGCGGATACGGTTGCACGGATCGTGGACGTTGAACTGGGAAGTGGAACGATAGGCTGGCGCTGGTGTGCCAACGGTTGGCTAAATTTGCAGCGGGACTACCTTATCGCGCAAGTTGTTCCGTGTCGGCCACTACGCTCGCGGCCCAGCGCCTAACGTCAGCGCGATAGAGGTCGGCGTTGTCCAGGCGCACGTCGGCGATCGTGCGCTGCCAGCGAATGTCTGCCACCTCTGTTATCTTCTCACCTTCGGTCACGCGCCACGGTCGCTGCGCCCGATCGAGCGTCTGGCTGTGTTTCCTCCGCGCCTCGGCAGGCGTCAGCCCATGATTGACAAATTGTGAGAGCATTTCACGCGCCTCCAGCCACGCCGGGCGGGAGTATTCATTGTGTTGGAGCATGTAAGAGATGACGGTCAGATGGTGCACCGCGCCGTAAGTGTCCGGATTCTCAAACTCTTTGGCAAGGCAACGGTCGAAGCGGTCGCGGCACTCCTCGCCGTCGACGCGCGCGCCGCAATGGGGGCAAGTGGATGCCATTATAGAAGTTCCCCTTACGTAGTTGTAATTCGCATAGTCATCATTCATGCACACACAGACAGTTGTCAACTATATATGATACCTCTCAGTGGGAT
>DATHSI010000283.1:0-2338 GCA_035464315.1 Candidatus Sulfomarinibacteraceae bacterium | reverse complement strand
CGGCGCTACAGCGAGTGCGGCAACCACCAACAAAACGAAGGTCAAGAGAAGAGTGAGAGACTTCATCAATCGGCTCCTTGTGTTAAACTGAACGCCCAGCTCTGGCTCCTGCGGGGGGGAAGGCGAGATGGGAAGCTACGTTCAGTATAACTTCAGCGGCTCCGCGGCAAATAGATACAGGATACAGAAAGTAGATACAATACGCGGTATATTTCAGGTATATTCTGGAGGAGACGGCGGTGTTAGGTGGGGGGCTCGTCGCGCGGTGCGGTGGGCGCCTGGCCCGCACCGCTGTCATCGCGTGCGCTATACTGCCGTTTCAACCACTGGCTGAGGCCGTCGAGGCCGGGAAATAGCACGCGCTCGGTGATGTTGGCCTGGTCCAGTTTGTCGCGCACTTCCCACTTCAGCCCGGCGGGGATGATGATCTTGCGTACCAGTTCCGGGTGCTGTTCCAGCCAGTCCGCCAGGTTCGCTTCGGAATCGGACATCATGGAGAAGAGCGCGTATTGGTTGACGATGCGGTCATCGAGCGAAGGCGGTTCAAAGAAAACGACGAAGAGCGAGTTGGACAGGGCGTCCAGCGCCGGGAGGGAGTCTACCACCTGGCCCAGCATTTCCACGGTGAACACGCCGGCGCCTTCTTCTTCCACCGCCGCCTTGAGACGGTCCGGCAGGAAGGCGCGGGCTTTGATGTAATTGACCATCCACACGATGCTATCCTCACCATAGGTGTCGGTCTCAGAAGTGGCGAAGTGCAGGGCCACAAGCGGCGAGTAGCTCCAATCCAGCATGCGCGTGGGCAGGCCGTGGTGCTTGGCCAGCGACAGCCAGTGCCAGATGCTGTCCTGGTCCACGAGGCTCAGGCGCGCGTACTTGCGGAAATTGCGCAGCAGGTGGCGCTCCATGCTGGCGAAGTCGCCGCCCAGGCGGTGCAGGGATGTCTCCAGCCCCCTCCCGCTGCGCGTCAGCCCGCGAAAAGCGTAGGGCGAGCGGTGGCGCTCAATGTCGGGTCGCCACGACTCGGCGTAAAGCAGTTCTTGCAGGTGGGTCCAGCTTTCGGCTATGAGTTCGTCCATCGCTTGTGCCTCTGGTTACCGGCTAAAGCGTTCCTCTTTCCAGGGATCGGCGTCGTTATGATACCCTGCCCGCTCCCAGAAGCCCGGCCGATCCTCAGCGCGGAATTCGAGACCGCGCAGCCACTTGCCCCCTTTCCAGAAATAGGCCGATTTCTCCTCGCTGCGGTCGGGCAGGGTGCCCACCACCACGCGCAGCGGATAGCCGTGGTCGCGCTCCAGCGGTCTACTATCGAAGTGCGTTGCCAGCAGCACGTTGGACAGGAGCATTACGTCCAGGGGCAGGTTGGTCGTGTAATTGTAATCGCAATGCTGGATGACGTATTTCGCCTCTGGTTTGGGCCGCACGATGCCTTCGTCGATCAACGTCTTCAGCGAGACGCCCTCCCAGACGGTGGCGAACTTGGACCAGCGCGTGACACAGTGGATGTCCATGGTCACCCGCGCGCGGGGCAGCGCGTTAAATTCCTCCCAGGACCAAATCTTCTCTTCCTCCACCACGCCAAAGACGCGGAAACTCCAGTTAGATAGATCCTCTTTGTAGCGGGGCGTGGGGCCGTAGTGCAGGACGGGGAACTTCTGGGTCAGCGATTGCCCCGGCGGCAGGCGATTCTCCCGGCGAACACGGTCTTCTTCTTCGCGGCGGTTAAGAAAGCGCTTGAACATGGTACGTTCCTCGACTAACAGATCGGTCAGTTGCGTACCATTATAGGCATAGATGTTAAATGTAGCTTACAGTGGTGTAAGCAACGTATCAGCGCCGGTTTAAAGCGTTCTTTCTTCAAGTCTCCATTCGCCATCCACCAGTTTTCCAGTACCATTATCCGGCCATGACCACCCACGAAGCAAGCTACCTGCGCAGCAAATCCTACCTGGCCAATACTGCCTCCCATTTTTTCATCGACGTCGTCAACAGCGGGCGCGTTCTGCTGGTGGCGTTGCTGTCTGTCAGCCTGGGATTGAGCAACGCCCAGGTGGGCCTGTTTCTGCTGCTGTACAACGTGGGCGGGTCTCTGTCGCAGCCGTTGTTCGGCTGGGCCGCGGACCGTTTCGGCGCGCGCCAGTTGGTGGTCGGCGGGGTGGGCTGGACCATCTTCTTTTTCGCCCTGGCCTCTGTGTTGCCCGATTGGCCGGCGATGATCGCCCTGACCGTGGCCAGCCTGGGTATCGGCGCGTTCCCTCCCGGCGGCACCAAGGTGGCCAGCCAGTCCAGCGTGGTCCGCCGCACGCAGGCCACGGCGGTCTTCTTCATGGCCGGGCAG
>DATHSI010000282.1:0-28217 GCA_035464315.1 Candidatus Sulfomarinibacteraceae bacterium | reverse complement strand
TTAGCCAGGGCAAAACGGCGCAGAAGGTGGAGAAGGACCTCATGGCCCTGCTGCCCCGCGACCTGTGGATCGAAGTCTCCCACCTTCTCATTTTCCACGGCCGCCGCATCTGCGACGCGCGGAATCCGCAGTGCGGGGCGTGTACGCTGGCGGATTTGTGTCCCAGTGCGTTGGTGGGGGTGGAGATTAGAGATTAGAGATTGGAGATTGGAGATTGAATCGGCCGCTGATGGACGCAGATTTTTTTATTGTTTTGGCGGCGTTCATCTGCCCAACGGCGCAGCCCCATGTGCGGCAAATCTCTAATCAACCAATCTCCAATCAACCAATCTCCACCCTCCCCCTCACCACATCCAACACCTCCGCCGCCAGGTCATAGCGCCCGAACTGGGGGATGACGTAGACGCCCTGGACGACGGGGGCCAGTTCCTCCACGATTTCCTGGGCGATGCGCACGCCCTCGGCCTGGGGGTCGGAGGCCTCGTCCATGCGCTGGCGGTGGGTGGGGGAGATGGTCACGCCGGGGACTTCGTGGTGCAGGAAGGCCGCGTTGCGGCTGTTGTAGAGGGGCTGGATGCCGGCGATGACCGGCAGCATGTGCTCGCTCAGCCCCTGGTGGCAGCGGGCGACGAACTCTCGGGCGGAGGCCGGGTCGAACACAGGCTGCGTCAGCACGAAGTCCGCGCCATTGCGCACCTTCTTGCGCAAGAGGCGCAGCTCCCGCTCGGGGTCGCCGGGCGTCAGGCTCAGGGCGCAGCCCACGACGAAGTTGGTGGGCTGGTCGATGGACTCCCCCGATTGCTGCACGCCGCTGTTCAGCCGTTCCTTGATCAAGCGGATCAGGCCTGTGGGCACGATGTCGTAATTGTCCATGGCCTCCGGATAGTCGCCGATATGCGTGGGATCGCCCATGACCACGAACAGGTTGCGCACGTTCATGGCATAGGCCGCCAGCAGGTCGCCCTGCACGCGCAACAGGTTGCGCCCGCGGGTGGGGAAATGCAGGATCGTCTCCAGTCCTACCGCCTCCTGAATCAAATGGGCTGCGGCCCAGGCGCTCATGCGCATGCGCGCCAGAGGGCTATCGGCCACGTCCAGGAAGCGCGCGCCGGCTTCTTTTAGCAGGTGCGCGCCCGCCAGCATACGCTGGGTGGCGATGCCCCGCGGCGGGCGCATCTCCACCGTGGTGATAAATTGCCCCTGCGCCAGCGCCTGGCCCAGCCGTGTGGGCCCGTCCACCATGTGCCGCTCGCCGCGCTCCCGCACGCGCAACGAGATGGCCGGCAAGGGGCGCTGCGGGTGGTCCGGCGTGTCCAGCGCCCGGCGCATGGCGGCGATGTGGCCCTCGTTCGTGCCGCAGCAACCGCCCACCAGGCGCGCGCCCGCCGCCACAAAGGAGCGGGCGTACTCGCCGAAGTAGGCCGGGGTGGCGGCGTAGAGCACGCGCCCTCCTTCCGTGTGTTCGGGCCAGCCGGCGTTGGGCATGGCCGAGAGGGGCATCTCCGGCGCAATCTCGTGCATCACAGCCAGCAGGCGCAACACCTGCGCCGGACCGCCGCTGCAGTTGGCGCCCATGACGTCCACGTCCAGCGCCCGCAGCTGGCGGGCCACCGTGTCCGGAGTGTCGCCCAGTAGCGTGCGGTCGTCGCGGGTGAAGCTTATCTGCACCACCAGGGGCAACTCGGGCGCCACGTCGCGCGCCGCGCGCACCGCGGCCTCTGCCTCCTGGAGGTCGGTCACCGTTTCTACGACCAGCAGGTCTACCCCTGCCCACCGCTGCGCCCCGTCATCATGCGGCGGCGGCTCGACCAGCGCCGCCATCTGTTCGGCGAAGGCCTCCTGGGCCTGGGTCAGAGACACGCGGCCCAGCGGCGCCAGGCGCACGCCAAGAGGCCCCACGGAGCCCGCGAGCAACACCGGCTGGAAGAAGCTGTCCGCCACGCGCCGCGCCACGCTGACTGCGGCACCGTTGATCGTTGCCACCTGATCTTCCAGGCCGTGCGCCGCCAGCTTAAAGCGATTGGCGCCGAAGCTGTTGGTCTCGATGATGTCCGCGCCGGCGGCCATGTAGGCGCGGTGGATGCCGGCGACCAGCCCCGGCTGCCGTAGATTGAGGGCGTCGAAGCAGTCGTCAATGGCCACCCCGTGGCTGTGCAGCGCCGTGCCCATCGCTCCGTCCAGGAGCAGAGGGCCCTGCGCCAGCCGTTGGCGAAATGCGTCACGCTTCATACGCGGTCAGCGGGTAAGCCTGCCGGAGGGCGCCGGCGACAGGCTGCCTCCGGCAGGCTTACGCCAGATGTAAATTACTGGTCGTGAAACAGCGATTGTATGACAGGGGCAGCCTTCTCGTTGATCAGGATCAGCACGCTGGCGCCACCCTCCGTACGGTAGCCGGACACGAAATTATGGTCCAGTACCTCGTTGCGAATATTCTCGGAGGGGATGTCCTTAATCGTGGCGGCAATGCGCAGCAACTGCTCCAGGCTCAGGTCGGTACGCACGCCTTCTTCCAGCTGGCGATAGAGGAACGGCGCCTGTTGCAACATCTGCGCCGGTCCCAGGCTGAGGACCTTGGAGCGGGCGGCGAGCAAGACCTGCTGCTGCCGTTGCGCGCGGTAGAAGTCGTTGTCCTGATGGCGCGTGCGCGCATACTTGAGCGCCAGCTCGCCGTCGAAGTGTTGGTTGCCGGCGGGTATGTGCAGCGGGTCGTAGCCGTAGTTCATGTCCGGATAGAGCGGATCGTAAATCTCGTAAGGCACTTCTACGTCAATGCCGCCGATGGCGTCGATGCCCTGAATGAAGGCGCCAAAGTCCACCATCATGTAGTGGTCAATGGGCACACCCAGATTGTACTCCACCGTTTGCATGGCCAACGCCGCGCCGCCGGCGGGGTTGTTGCCCTGGGAGCCATAGACGAAGGCGGTGTTGATGCGGTCACGCCCCCGTCCGGGAATGACGACGTACAGGTCGCGCGGAATGGAGAGGATGGATATCGTCTCTTCCTCCGGGTGAACCGACATCAGCATCATGGTGTCTGTGCGCGAGATGAACGGCTCGCCCGGGCGGCGGTCGATGCCCATCAGTAGCACCGTAATACGCTCATCGCTGGTCAGGCCCTCAATCTGCGGGATGGACGTGGGCGTTGGTTCGCCGGGCGACGATGTGGGCACCGCGCCTTCCTGAACCAACGGCGGCAGCTCTGTGCCGGCGGCGTCGATGCCCGCCGCTTCCAGAGGGTTCAGGGGCCGGTTGGCCGCCGCTACCACCGCTTCGACAGTGAGAAAGGCCAGAATGGAGACGGCGATGCCGGTGATCACAAAGACCACCGCCAGCATTAGACTGAGCCACGTAGGCAGAGATGGTCGCTTTTTTCTGTTCATAAATACAATTTCTCCATCGCCCGGCGTTACCAGTTATAAAGCCATTAGATGACATAATAAAACCGCTGAGTCAGCAGCAGCGCGGGCGGCTACCTTCTCGGCGGCGCCAGATATGCACAGACCGGGCAGCGTATTTGCTTTCTTGTCACCGCGCTATCCTCTTTTCCCGGATAGACTGTCTCATATTATAATGCCTGGAGTAGAATTAAGTAAGATACAAATCTGGCGGCTGGCCTACTGTTCCCCTTTCATAAGCCTTCGCTTGTGAAGGTGCATTGCGTCGCCAACTCGCCGTAGCGCATTGTGTTAATAAACTAGATAAAATTGATAAAAACTTTGACAAACGGACCGTTTACCAGTAGATTTACAATACGTGTTATATCGATTTACAATCATGGTTAGCCCAGTCACCTGTTATTGTAGTTTTAGTTTTCTACCCTGTGAGTTGAAAGAATGCCCCTCGACCGTTTTGGCCGTAACATCGACTACCTGCGCATTTCGGTGACCGACAAGTGCAACCTGCGGTGCGTCTATTGCATGCCGGAAGACATGACCTTTCGCCCGCGCGCCGAACTGCTCCAGGATGATGAGATTTTTCGCCTGGTGCGCGTTTTCGCCGAGCTCGGCTTCCACAAAATCCGGCTGACGGGCGGCGAGCCCACGGTGCGCGCCAATTTCGTGGAGATCGTGCGCGGCATTGCGGAAACGCCGGGCATTGAGACGGTGGCCATGACTACCAATGGCCTGCTGTTGGACAAGATGTCAGAGCCGCTGGCTGAGGCCGGCCTGCAGCGCGTGAACGTCAGCATTGACACGCTGAATCCCGAGAAGTTCAAGAAATTGACGCGCTGGGGAGAGGTAGAGGATGTGTGGCGCGGCATTGAGGCTGCGGAGCAGGCGGGGCTGGGCATCAAACTGAACGCCGTCGTCGTGCGCAACTATAACGATACCGACGACGTGGTGGATATGGCCCGTCTGACGCTCTACCAGCCCTGGCAGGTGCGTTTCATCGAGATGATGCCCTTCGGCGACGTGTCCGATTTCCAGCAGGCGGGCGTTGTGCCTGAAGAAGAGCTACGCCAAACGATTTCGGAAGCGCTGGGTGAGCTGACGCTGGTTAACGGCGGCAAGCTGGACGGCGAAGCGCGCCTCTTCCGCCTGGAGGAGGGCGTAGGCACCCTGGGCTTCATCAGTTCCGTAACCGAACCGTTCTGCGCCGGCTGTAACCGCGCGCGACTGACCGCCGATGGCCGGCTGCGCCTCTGCCTGTTGCGCGAAAGAGAGGTCGATCTGATGTCCCCCCTGCGCGGCGGCGCCAGCGACGAAGAGATGAAGAATCTGATCACCGATGGCATCTGGGAAAAGCCCTGGGGCCACGGCCTGGCGCACAATGTGATTCCGAAGAATCGGGTGATGTCGGAGATTGGGGGATAAGAGATTTGAGGTTGGAGATTGGCCGCTGATGGACGCTAATTTCTCTGGCCACCGGGATTTCGTTATTGGAATTCGAAGATTAGCACGGGGCGGTTACTAGGGACGCGCGAGGGAATAAGCTTTCGCAATCTGTCGGGGTGCGCACGGGGATCGAGCAAACCATTTTCGACGAAGGCGAGCAGCTGGCGGAATTGTTCGTGGCTGAGTTCAATGGGCGTAGCCAGGAGTGGGTCAAGGCGTGTCAGCACCGGTTCGATTGGACCCATTGGGCCCGTCAGATCGGCGTCGAGATTATGGGCGGCAGGGTTGTATGAGGAAACAGAACCGACCACATCCAGATGGTGCCTGATGGCTGTTTCAAGGCTGGTGAAGGCGCCATTGTGCATGAAGGTTGGCTGCAGCCCCACGTTGCGCAGGGGGGAGGTACGAAAGCTGTAGCGGTCCGCGATGTCGCCGGTGTCTTGTTCTTTGCCAAAATCTTCGTTGGCGCCGTCGCCGTCGAAGTCGCTGTTGGTGAATGAGGGCACGATTTGCGGTACGGCAATGACGTGCTCCTTGAAGTCGCTGAACATTTCATTGGAAGCTCCTCCGACGCTGTGACAACTGACGCAGCGGGCCTCACCGAAGAAAAGCAGGGCGCCTCGCTTCTCCTCCTCGGTCAAGGCGTTGCGCTGGCCTCGCGCGAAGCGGTCGATGGGCGCGTTAGCAAAGACCAGCGTGAACTCGAACTCCGCAATCGCCAGAGCGAACATGTCGAAGGTAATTGGCGCCCCGGCCCTCACTTCGGGGAATATCTTGCCGAACAGTTTGCGGTACTCCGGAATCCCATTCAGCCGGTTCAGCACTTCAGCGCGTATGGCATCGTTGTCTCCCGGAAAATGAAACCCTGCGACTTCAATGCGTTCGGTCGGCGGGATGAAGGCCTGTGCCGCCAGCAGATGGGGCTGGTAAGAAAGTGACAACCCTTCCGGCTCCGGAAACAGCCAGCCTGCGCTGTTATCGAACGGGTCCGTGGACAGAGCGCGAAAGCGCGAGTTCCACATAAGGTGCGGATAGAAGGCGGAATTGATCACGGTCGGGGAACGTCGCATATTGCGTGGCCCCTGGCGGTTCGGTCCCACGACGCTATTGTTGTCGATGCCGATGGCAATCGATTGCGTGTCGCCGAACGCGGCGGTGGGCGAATGGCAGCCTGCGCAGGTATTGTCGTCGTTGAGCCCCGTGATGGTATCGAACCACAACAGGCGGCCGAGATCGGCCAGTTGCCGGTTGAGACGCCGCCCCAGCCGGAGCTCGAGCGACGCCTCAACACGGCCTGTAAAGTTGGCGCTGGCGAGGACCGCTGCCAGTTCACGATCCAGTTGCTGCGGGTCTTGCGGTGCTGCGCGCGCCGGCGCCGACCCGGCTACCAGACTGAGGAGCGCCAGAGTGGTGACGCCAACCGCCACCAACAGCCGAACGTTGTCTTTACACACGCCATCCACCCAGGCGGCTTGCTTTATCCGCCGCCTTGTACCGTCTGCACCATGGTCTCAATGCGTTGAGCGGCAATGCTACTAAAGTGGATCGCAGTTCCAAGGGTCTCCTCGTGTGCTTAGCTGCTGCCAGGAACCGGGCACAATAAAAGGCGCCTCGACAAGACCGTCCTCTGTGGGGGGAAGGTTGGGCGAGACCTGGATATCTACCGTTTGCCCATTTTCGACAACCTCTGTGACCATGAGGTGATCGGCAGGAAAGGCCCAGCGCCAGTTGAAGCCTACGGTGTAGCTAGTGGGTCCATTCAGCCTGAAGGTATCTTTCATGCTGACGTGAATCGTGGAGCCGTCAAAGGAGAATGTGGCATCGTTCTGGTAAACGAACGTATAGGCCCCACCAAACTCGTCGGATGCGGTGCCCTTGACCAGGTCGGTGACGACGACCCGTTTGCTTCCATCGGACATGACGAGCTCGGTTGCGTGTTTCACACGGTCGCTACCGAATGCGTCAGGGCCGATGTCGAGAGGTTGCGGGAAATCTGGGCAGAATTCGCCGACGGGAAAGCCCCATGGAATCGTGGCATCCTTGACGTGTACGCTATATAGTGTGGTCGGTGCCGCCGAGGTGAAATGAAAGTGCCCAACGAACACAAATAAAAGGATCACGACTGTAAACAGAACTCGTAACGGTCTCATGTTTACCTCCCTAAAAACAACGTACATTCCAGAAGCACGAGCAATGAGTTGCGCAGGCAGACCGCTTTTATGCTGTTGCAAGAAATGAGGAAGCGTCCCCTGCCGCACCTTTCCTTACTGCTTGTGTAGCACATGTGGCGTTATGAAAGCGTTATTTGCTCGCAACTTCGGGGATAACTTTACAAAATTAGCGCTAAACGGTGTCCCGTTCCCCGCCAGCCAGTGCCGGCAGCACTGGTAGCAGGGCTGACACTTTCGAGAGGAGCCTGATGACGTGATCCTGTCTCCCTGTTTGTTCGGCGACCACGGCGGCTCTCACGTAGTAGGCAGCCGCCAGAAGCTTGCTGCCGGCATGCTCATAGTGAATTGCGATCTGGCTGTTGACGACGTCTAGATTGGCGGCATGGCGTTGTTCCAGCGCCATAGCCACGCGCCGATGGTGCGCGCTCCGGCGCCCAGGGCTCAGCTCAAGGTAAGCTACTTTGCGGATCTCGTCCTGGCTGAAAACGTACGTGCCAGGTTCCTGTTCACGGACAATCCCCTGCTGCTTCAGCTCCTCAAGTGCGCCTGCCAACACGGCTTCGTCAGTGCTGCTCGCCCGGGCAAGAAGGTCGGCGGCGAAAGTCTGTCCGATTGTGGCTGCGAGACACGCAAGTTCCAGCGCGGGCGGCGACAGGTAGCGCAGGCGCACTTGGATTTTGTCGTAAAGGTCGGGCGGTAGGTCGTCGTGCGCGGCTGCCGCGTCAAAGAGCGCTTCGCTCCCGAATGATGGTCCAGTGGCAGCTGCAAGGAAAGACGATGGCGGTGGATTTAACAGCAATGGCGCCTTCATGTTGAGTAGACGCCTGTAAGTTTCCTGGGTTTCGGCGTTGGGCTCCACGCCTAGTTCGCGCTCCAGGACTGTGATGCACTTATGGTATACTCGTAGAGCGCTGGCACGATCATGGCGCAGCGCGTGCAGTCGCATGAGCCTGCGGTAAGTGGTCTCGTGCAAGGGATCGTGACGCAAGAGCCGCTCGGCGTGTTCGATGGCTGCAGCGTAGTCTCTTTGCGTCTCTGCCAACACTATCAGACGTTCCATCGCTACGGTGTGGGCCCGGCGTAGCCGCTCCCGCTCGGGCAGGAGCCATTCGTCGTAGCAACTGGGCAGCAGCTCGCCGCGGTAACGCCGTACTGCTGACTCCAGCGCTGTACGCTCTAAGAGCGTGTGCTTTTCCTTAGCCGCCAAGGCGGCCAGCTCTAAATCACCCTCGAAATCGAGGACGTCGAGCACAAAGGGGGCGTCCACTCGCCACTGCACAGTTTTCGTTTCTATTTGCACGAATTGCTCGGCAGCGGGCAGCGATCGGCGCAATTGAAACAGGAGCTGGCGCAGGCTGTTGCGCGCGTGGTGCTCGCCGGAATCGGGCCAGAAGAGAAAGGCCATTCGCTGCCGCGACTGCGGCGCCTCCCGGTGTAGCAGCAGGTAGGCGAGCAAGGCTTGTAGCCGGCCCTGAAAAAAGCTCGTGACCGGTTCGTCTCCATAGAGCAGGGAGAAATCGCCCAGCAAATCCACGTACAGCGTGCGCATGATCTGCTTGCCTGTCCCAGGCCCCGGGGGTGGGCCAAATACGCCTATATTTCTCACTCCTCTTGCCGAGGGTAAGAAGATAGAGTCAGGTCAGACTTAATGGGGGACAATGCGAGAGCAATGTACGGTGGTGCTGTCCGTTATTATAGATGAAAACAGATGAAAAACTAAGATATCGTGGATACGGGCATTGGACTATCAGTAAATTGGTCTACTGGATGATCAGGTGCTTTTCGCGACACGCTTAATATACCAATCTCCAATTCAACCAATCTCCGATCGCTCTTCCTCATACCCCCATTTCTCCTCAACCAGATACAACGGCCGGCCCTTGACCTCGTCATAGATGCGGCCCAGGTATTCGCCGATGATGCCCAGGCTGATCAGCTGCACGCCGCCGAGGAAGAGGACGGCGACCAGCGTGGTGGCCTGGCCCAGCAGAGGGCTGGAGGGGCCGAAGAGGCGTACGGCGATGACGGCGATGATCGCCAGCAGGCTCACAACAGCCAGGACGAAGCCCATGTAGGTGGCCAGTTGCAGCGGCAGGTAGGAGAAGCTGGTGATGGCGTCGATGGCGAAGGGCAACATCTGCTTCATGCTGCTGAACTTTGACTCGCCCGCGTAGCGCGCGCGGCGCTCGTAGGGCACCCCCGTCTGTTTGAATCCCACCCAGGGCACCATGCCGCGCAAAAAGCGGTTGCGCTCCGGCATGCGGCGAATGGCGTTGACCACGCGGCGATCCATCAGCCGGAAATCACCCGTGTCCAGGGGGATCTCGATGTCCGTGATGCGGTAGATCAGGCGATAGAACACCTTGGCCGTGAGCAGCTTGAACCACGTTTCGCCCTCGCGGCTGGCGCGCACGCCGTAGACCACGTCGTAGCCCTCCTGCCACTTCTCGATCATGTCCGGAAAGATCTCCGGCGGGTCCTGCAGGTCGGCGTCGGTGAGGATCACCGCGTCGCCCTGGGCGTGGTCCAGACCCGCGGTGACGGCCACCTGGAAGCCAAAGTTGCGCGAAAAACTGACCCCCTTGACGCGCTTATCCTGTTCGTGCAACCTGGCGATCACCTCTGCGGAACGGTCGTGGCTGCCGTCATCGACCAGAACCAGCTCCCATGGGTATCCCAGATCGTCCATCACTGCCTTCACGCGCCGGTACAGTTCCGGCAGCACCGGCTCTTCGTTATAGACCGGGGCCAGGATAGATATCGTCGGAGGCCGCGCCGCGGCCTCCACCGGCGGCGAAGTTCCCGTCATCTGCTGTGTGCCTTCCATCGTCTCCAATCTGTTTCCTACTCTACTACTCCTATACAGTTATACACGCTTCTGCCGCAAATGGCGCGGAGAAAGTGGGGACACAGATGACGCAGAAAACACAGATTGATTATTTGATCTGCGAGCGCTTCGTAACACGTGAGGAGAGACATCCGATTTTTCCAAAAAATCGGATGTCTTTTTCCTCTTCGCAGCCAGCACACTGCTAAACCAGATAAAAAATAGATCTGTGAACATCTGTGTCATCTGTGTCCCCCTCTCCTCGACCGGCGTTTAACCTCCAGGACGGCGTAGAGACCCACGTGGTCCGAGGGGTAGAGGGTGGGGTCGCCGTCGGCGTGTTCGTCGGCGAATAGGCCGGCGCGGGCCACGTTGAGGCCGGAGGAGATGAAGATGTAGTCCAGGCAACCGCTCCAGGCGTCATGTGAGTCGACGAGCGCTGTGGGCCAGGTGGCCAGCGGCTCGTAGCCGCGCGCCTGGGCCAGCGCCGAGCGGTACGTTTGCTTCATCTGCTCGATGGCCGGCCCGCCGGGCACCTCGTTGAAGTCGCCGGCGATCACTTGCAGCGGCACGCGTCCGATTTCATTGACCCACCCCGTCAGCAGCATCACCTGCTCCAGCCGCGCCTGGTGCGCGTGAGACACATGGTGCAGGTGCGTGGCGATGAAGTCTAATGTTTCCCCGGAGGACAGAACCACATTGGCCCGCAACGCCACGCGCCCTTCATAGCCCAGGCTGATGGCGTCGCTGGAAACCACCGGCAGGCGCGTGAGGATGCCGATGCCTTCGAAGTAGCCGCCGATGAGCTGACGTTTGCGTTCTTGCAGCAGGCGATAGGGCGCGCCCGGCGAGCCGCTTATCCGCGTGTTCACCTGGCGCATCAACCACTTTCCCTGGCCCGTAGCCAGGTTGATTTCCTGCAGGCTGAGCACGTCGGGCATGGCGTCTAGAATCTCTGCGACCACCAGATGCCGTCGCTCGCGCCAGCGGTGGTGGCGGTTGTGCAGGTTCAGAGTGGCAACCTTGAGGGTGATCTCCGCAGCCATCAGGGAGTGTCTTCCCTTCGCACCGGCGTCACTCCAGCTCTAAGACCGTCAGGCCGCTGGGGACGGCGGTCTGCAGCTCCGTTTCATTGTAGCGCACGGTCAGGCTGACGGGCAGTGTGGTGCGCACCTCAATCTCCCGCCCGTCGCCGATCAGGTCCAGCGTGCCAGCCTCGCCAAGCGGCAGCTGTCGCACGCCCCAGCGGCGGTCAGCGGCCTCGCGCTCATCGGCGTCTGGCGCCTCGTCCGGCAGCCGCCGGTCCCACACCACGCGCCGCAGGGGCCAGTCGATGCTGACGCCGATCACATCCTCCAGCAGGATGGAAATGGCGCTGAGGCCCGTGGACCCCACAAAATGGGGGCGGGCCAGCTCGCCGGGAGCCGCCGCTTCCGGCCGGTAATACTCCCAGAATGTATCTGTGTGTTCGAACACCTGGCCCACGTTCTGCAGATGGTTCACGGCGATCTGATGCGCCAGTGCGTGCTGGCCCACGCGCCGCAGCCCTTTGAGCACCATGTAGTTCGTGGCCGACCACACGCCCCCGCGCCAGCGATCCCCGTCGCCGGCGTCATACGCCTCGCTATCCGCCGCAAGGGAGGGAATGCGGTGGGGCCGGTTAAAGCTCTCTGCTTCGCGCAACGGCCGCAAAAAATCGATGAGCCGTTCTTCAGGCACGAACTCCTTGTCCAACAAGGCCCAGTAAGCGCCGATAGTGCGCTCGCGGCTGAAGTTGCCCCTGGGGTCCAGATCCTGGTAGAAGCGGGTCTCCTCGTTCCACAGGCGGGCGTTCAATTCGCGCTGCAAAAAGGCGCGCTCCTCATTCAGCTCCCCGGCCAGGTCCACCTCGTCCAGCATCTGCGCCATTTGCGCCAGCGCCCAGCAGTTCAGAGATGCCTGCAGGTTGGCGTCGATCCAGGTCCAGTGAGAATGATGGAGCCGGCCATCGGGCACGCGCGGCTGGTTGTCCATACCGCTGCTCACGCCGGTAGCCCAGTAGAGGCCGTTGGGCCAGGTGCGATGGCGGCGGAACCAGCGGTGGAGCGCCAGCAAGGGCCAGAACACGCGGGCCAGCCGTTCCTCGTCGCGGCTGTGGCGAAAGGCGCGCCACTCGGCCCAACCGAGCAGGTTGGGGCCCGCGCCGTTGGGATCGAACGGTGTGTAGAGGTCTTTTCCCGTCTGGCCGTCAAGGGCCCCGCAGATGAACCCATCGTCGTGCTGCCTGGCGTAAAAGTTGTCCAGCGCGCTGATGAAATCAAAGACGCGACGTCCATACAGACCGAAGTGGGTCATGAACGCACTGTTCCACATGGAGATCGTTTCGTCGACGCCGTCGTGGAGGTAATCGGCCACCAGGCCGCTGTCGCCGGCGGGCCGGCGCAGATGTTGCCAGGCCAGCTCCCAGCCACGCCAGTACATTTCAACCCAGGCGGGATAGTGGGGCAAAACCGGCTCAGGCAGTCGCTGGCGCGCATCCTGGAACAGGGGAAGTTCCTTTCTCTGGTAGCGCTGGGAGCGATAGGGGTTGCGGTCCACGAAAGGGGCCAGGGGGTGCGAAAAGGGGGCAGGAGGCATGGGGTGTTATGGCGTGACCCAGAGCTCAGCGGTGCCGCTCAGACCCAGGCCGCTCTGGTTGAGGCTGGACACGCGTAGATTATATCTGACGTACACGTTGTCCCGTAGTTTGCCCAGCCACAGCAGCGAATCATCGCGGGCGAAAAAGGGGTAACTGGCTGTACCCGATAGCTCCGCCAGATCGTTCTGGACGCCCTGGAAAATGAGTGTGGTGCCGGGCACGCGGTAACCTTCCGGCACGAAGTAGCTGATGGGCATGCCCGCGAAGTAGATAGAAGCATCCGGCGTCTGCGTTGGGGGAATCTCTACCGGGGCGGGGTTGAGTACCGCCAGGCTGACCTCCCCCTCGGCGCGCAGGTTGCCGCCGAAGTCGCTGCGCAGCCGCAGTCGATAGTCGCCATAGACGCCGGGCGCTACAATACCGCGCCAGGTGACGGAATCGCCCACCTGCCGGTAGGCTTGCAGGCCGTCAATGGATAGCTCGTGAACGTCTCCTACCGACTGCACGTAGCGCACGTTCGTTCCCGGGATGGTAGCTCCCGGTTGTAGCCGCACGTTGTACGGCGCGTTGAAAAGGATCGTGTCGCCCTCCGGGGTAGGCTCGGGCGGGGGAGTGGGTTCGCCGTTGAAGCTCGGTAT
Organism: Candidatus Sulfomarinibacteraceae bacterium; assembly: GCA_035464315.1. GTDB lineage: Bacteria > Chloroflexota > Anaerolineae > Promineifilales > Promineifilaceae > JAAYYY01. The sequence continues at coordinate 15,129 of DATHSI010000282.1, read as the reverse complement.
GGCGCAGGCCAAGCTGCTGAGCCAAAGCAGACATAATACCAGCACAGGCCGTCGCAACGAATGTGGCATAATAGCAGACCCTTGCGTCCTGTTTAACCATCTGTCAGATGGTTCTACCAATAGATGATTATCATAACCGAAATCGCGCCGGCGTGCATGAGTGCAGTCTGAACAAAGAGCGCTGCCGGTCCGGGGCATTCTACCATGTTCGCCTGCTTCACGGTAAAATGCCTGACATTGCGCAAGACAGGAAAGGAGTAAACTGAATGAAGTATGTCACCGTGCTGATCTCCCTTGTTGGTCTCCTCGTTCTGGCCGGATGCGGTGCTGCCGAACCCGAGCCGGCGACGCCCACGGTCGAGCCCACGGCGACGGCCCCGCCGGCCCAGCCAACGGAGGCGGTCTCCGAACCTACGCCCACAGCCGAGGCGTATCCGTCGGCGCCGGAGCCTACCGAAGCGCCGGACGAGTATCCGGCGGCGGAAGCACCGGCCCTGCCCACGGGCTATCCGCCGGACATGATGGTGTGGATGGAACGACCGTGGGGGACGCAGTGTGAGGATCCCGACATGTACACCTACGCCGATCTTCGTGAGGCGGTGACTGCGCTGGAGGGGGCAGGTGTTGTGGTGCAGGATTCCGAGGCTGTGGAGCTGGCTGTGTGCCAGGCCTGTGATTGCCCCACGTCCGAACATTTCCGCGTGCAGATCAGCGCGCAAGATATGGAGCAGGCCGAGGAACTAGGCTGGACGCGTTGGCAGTAGAGATGATGATACGTTTTCTGACCGCGGGCGAATCACACGGCCCGGAACTGAGTGCGATCCTGGAGGGTATGCCCGCGGGGCTGCCCGTTGACCTCGACGAAATTAACCGCCACATGGCGCGCCGCCAGAAAGGCTATGGCTCCGGCGGGCGCATGCGCATCGAGAAGGATGCGATTCAGATTACGGCGGGGGTGATGAATGGCCACACCACCGGCGGCCCCATCGGCATTCGCCTGCCCAACCTGGACTACGCCAAGTGGCGCGAGCGCGACATCGAGCCCCTGACGGTGCCCCGGCCGGGACACGCCGACCTGACGGGCGCCATCAAGTACGGCTACCGCGAGCTGCGTCTGTCGCTGGAGCGCGCTTCGGCGCGAGAGACGGCGGCGCGGGTGGCCGTGGGCGCGTTCTGTCGCCAATTGCTGGAGGCCTTTGAGATAGAAGTCGGCAGTTACGTGGTCAGCATCGGCGAGGTCACAGCCGACCTGCCCCCCGAGATGGAGTACCGGCAGCGCTTTGCGGCGGCGGAGAGCAACGACATCCGCTGCCCGCTGCCGGAGGCGGAGGAAGCGATGCGCCAGCTCATCTGGGACACGATGCAGGCCAAAGACACGCTGGGCGGGGTCTTCGAGGTGGTGGCCCTGGGCGCGCCGCCGGGGTTGGGCAGCCACGTGCATTGGGACCGGCGGCTCGACTCACGCCTGATGCACGCCGTGGGCTCCATTCACGCCATCAAGGGCGTGGAAGTGGGGCCGGCCTTTGCCAACGCCGCGCGCCCCGGGTCCGACGTGCACGATGAAATCTTCCTGGACGAGGACGGGCAGCGTCTGGTGCGCCGCAGCAACAACGCCGGTGGCTTCGAGGGCGGTATCACCACCGGCGAGCCGATTGTGGTGCGCGCGGCGATGAAGCCCATCTCCACCGTGCTCAATCCCCGCCGCTCTGTGGATCTGGCCAGCGGCGAGCCCACGGAAACGGTGTACGAGCGCTCCGACTTCTGCGCCGTGCCCCGCGCCGCGGTGGTCGGCGAGGCCATGGTAGCCATTACCCTGGCCGACGCCCTGTTACAGAAGTTGGGCGGCGACAGCGTGCAGGAGATGCAGCCGCGCTTCGATGCGCTGCGCCAGGCGCGGCTGGAGGACCTGGTGATGGATGACCAGCCGTGGCGTTTTGGTTATGATGCGCCGGAGTGAAATCGTTTAACCTCTCAGGTGAAACGAAGACGGATGGCCCACCGCACGCCTGGCCCCAGATTACCGCCCCTGACGATTACCGGTCGCTGACGCCCGGCGTCGGCGGCTGTTCCAGCCCCGGCTTGCTCCCACCCTGGCACAGGACCACGTTCTGGCGCTGGTCTGTGTGATATTCGTAGGTCTGCCCGTCAACTTCCAGAATGACGCGGAAACCGGGGGTGATGACCATCAGGTAGCTCATGCCCGGTTTGGGGCAACCCAGCGAGCTGTCGCGCCACTGCACCGCTTCGACGGAGACGATGGTAATCTTGCTGACGTCCACGTCCAGCCGGTCTGCCAGGGCCATTGTCGCGCGGTGGCTCATGGTCTGGGACAGGTTAGGGGAACCGGGTTGCGGTTGTTCCACAGGATCTTCTCCTTCGCCGCCGGCAGCGCTGCCGCCTGCAGGCGGGGTCATTTCACTGAGATCAACAGTAACCGGCGCGACCGGCTCAGCGGTGATGGCGGTCGCGTCCGGCGCGCTTTCCTCGCCCAACATGGGTGCCATCTCCTCAGGAGACGGCGTCGTTGCCAGCGCGGGCGATTTGGTCGCTGCCCGCTGCTGCTCCTCTTCATCGAGCTCCGGCGCCTCTTTTTCTATCTCATTGGGCGCGCCCGTGGGCTGCGCTTCAGTCGCCTGCGATTCCTGCGCCGAGGGTTCCTCAGCAGCCGGCGCACAGGCTGCCAGCAGGGCCACGACTAGCACAAACAGCAGGCGGCCGAATTGTGTCCTTATCCTCATTTACGTCACTCCTTTGCTCAGACGGCGCACGGGCGAACACAGTTCGCCTGGTGACCGGCGCCAGAGAGCGCCTCTTCCTCATCTCCGCTGTCTCCGCACCTTTCACTACTATAACGTCTCAGAGCGCCGTCTGGTTCCATCAGTATGAGTGTTCAATGTTATTGATGTGTTAGTGGGGGATTGGAGATCGGAGATTGGAGATTGGGGATCAGAGATTGGAGATTTGGGATTGGCGCTCATTTGGGCTGTCATCATGAACGGAGTGAAGGGTCCCTGATCTCCAATCTCCAGTCAACCAATCTCCAGTCAACCAATCTCCAATCTCCTTACCGCCAACGGCGCCCCTTGCCTGTCGCCCCACATCTCATTAGAATCAACGACGCCATAATAACCGTTATCAAGGAGAATACGTGTGACCGACAAAGAGGTTCACAAGCTGCAGGGCAAGCGGATGATTGAACAGAACACACCGCGCCAACAGTATGAGGGCGAGTTTCAGAAGGAGGCGAAGGAGCATCGCGCGACTCTAGAGCGCATTATCGAGAACGGGGTTGCCACCCGCGTGCGCATTCTGGCCAATCATGATAGCTGTCCCGTGTGCAAGGCGTTGGAAGGCGCCTACGATTTTGAGGACGCGCCCGCGCTGCCCCACGAAGGATGCTCGCATCCGCTGGGTTGCCGCTGCCACTACGCGCCGGTGCTGGACCGTTTTGGACCCTGACGACGCGTTTTGTCTTCGCAAGCAACCGCCCGCACTGTAACCTGTGGCCTGAGCGCCGGCCGGACGCGGCTTCTGGCCCTGTTGCTGTTGGGGCTGGGCCTGTTGCTGGCGGCGGGGTGCGCCTCGAGCGCCGCCGCGCCGCCGCAGCCGACGGAGACGGTGGATCCCGTTGTGGCCCAGGGCCGGCGCTTGTTTAGCCAGCACTGCGCCAGTTGCCACGCCGTGGACGGCGAGGCGGTCATTGTGGGCCCTTCGCTGGACGGGATTGCCAGCCGCGCGGAGACGCGTGTGGAGGGGCTGGATGCCCGTCAATATCTGGACCAGTCTATCGTGCAGCCGGGCGCTTTCCTGGTGCCCGGTTTTGACGACGTGATGCCCTCTACGCTGGGCAAACAGCTTTCAGGCGAGGAGTTGGACGCGCTGATTGCGTACCTGCTGACACTGCAATAACGCATACGCCTGCGTCCGGGGCGCGGTGGCCCGCGCGCCTGGACCCGGGACCGGAGGGAACGATGTCCACACTGCGCAAATGGTTACCGCGACTGCTCGTGGTCTTGTTGCTTGTGCCGGTGCTGCTTTTTCTGGTAGCCGGCGCCAGCGCCGTGCCCGCCGATCCGCAGTTGCCGCCGGAAGAGTGGGGCGCGGGCGCCAGCAGCGTGGAGCCATCTTACTCCGGCCTGCAGCGCGAATTCCCGCCCACTAACGAACCGGCAGACAACCCCACCACACCGGAGAAAGTGGCTCTGGGACGCCTGCTCTTCTTTGACCCCGTGCTTTCCGCAGACGATGACATGGCCTGCGCCACCTGCCACCACCCTGATTACGGCTTTTCCGACGGCCTGCCCAGCGCTGTGGGGCGCGGCGGTGAAGGGGCCGGCCCTCGCCGCGACGGAGGCGCGCTGCTGGACCGCAACACGCCCGGCCTGTGGAACGTGGCCTACGAACAGGCGCTGTTCTGGGATGGGCGCGTTGACTCGCTGGAGGAGCAGGCGCTGACGCCACTGACGCACGACGACGAGATGGCTGCGGCGGACGAGGACGCGCTGCTGGCGGAGCTGTCTGCCATCCCGCAGTACGCCGAGATGTTTGAGGCTGCGTTCGACGATGGCCTGACCATGCTCAACCTGCAGCGGGCGCTGGCGGCCTTCCAGCGCACGTTGATCAGCGATGACAGCCCCTTCGACCGTTACGCCGCGGGCAACGTCAACGCCCTGACTCCGCAGCAACGGCGCGGGCTGACCCTGTTCCGCTCGGGGGCTACGCGCTGTTTCGAATGCCACGCCGCGCCCACGTTTAATACCAAGACGTTCCGCGTGATCGGCGTGCCCGGCGACGACGAGGGGCGTGGGGCCTTCGGCGACCATCCGTCCGGCGCTTGCAAGGTCCCTTCGTTGCGCAACGTGGCCCTCACCGCGCCCTACATGCACAACGGCTCGCTGGAGACGCTGGAAGAGGTGATTGACTTTTACGCCGCCGGCGGCGGTCGCGCGCACGGCATGGAAAACGTGGACCCCTTCGTCAGCGGCTTTGAGCTGACGGAGCAGGAGCGGGCGGACCTCGTGGCTTTCCTGTATGCCCTGACCGACGAGAGCACCATGCCCGAGGTTCCCGATAGCGTGCCCTCGGGCCTGCCGGTGATCCCGCGCCTGGAGAACCCGGCGCGCGAGGTGGTGGCCGAGCATACGTCGCCGCTGCTGGATGAAACGGCGACACAGCGCGAGCCGCGCACCATCCGCGTGCAGCCGGGCGAGACGATCCAGGCCGCCGCGGACCGCGCCCGGCCGGGCGACACGATAGAGGTGCCCTACGGCGTTTACCACGAGACGGTGGCGATTGACACCAACGAGATCACGCTGCTGGGCCTGCCCGACGACGAGGGCCTCTGGCCCGTGCTGGACGGACAGGGGCAGCGGGCGGACGGCGTCATTGCCTCCGGCAACCAGTTCGAGATGGGCTTCTTCGAGGTCCGCAACTATACGGACAACGGCGTGCTGGTGGAGGGGGTGACCGGCGTGCACCTGCACGATCTGCTGACGGTGGATACGGGCACCTATGGCGTCTATCCCGTGCAGAGCAGCGACGTGCTCCTGGAGCGCATTGAGGTGACGGGCGTGGACGACGCCGGCATCTACGCCGGGCAGTGCGAGGATGTGATCGTGCGCGACAGCGTGGCCTACGGCAACGTGCTGGGCATTGAGATAGAGAATACGGTGCGCGCGGAGGTATACGACAACCACACCTACGACAATTCAGTGGGCATTTTCGTGGTGCTGTTGCCCAACCTGACGTCAAAAGTGTCGGTACAGACGTTGGTCTACGACAATGTGGCTGAGAATAACAACCACGAGAATTTCGCGCCGGAGGAGGCCATCGCCAGCCTGATGCCGCCGGGCATCGGCATTCTGCTGCTGGGTTCGGACGACAATGAGGTTTACAACAACGTGATCCGCGACAACAAGAGCAGCGGGATGGCCGTCTTCAGCCTGACCAGCACGGGTGCGTTTGAGCAGTTGGATGTGGGCCCCCTACCGGAGCGCAACCACATTTACAATAACGAGTACGAGAACAACGGCTACGACCCCGATCCCTTCGTCGCCAGCCTGGGCATCCCCACCGGGGACATCCTGTGGGATGGATCCGGCGGCGGCAACGTCTTCGACGAACCAGAGGCGCAGGGCGGCTTCCCGCCGCTGCTGCCCCGCAGCAGCTGGCCTGCGTTCGTGCAGCGGGCCTATTGGCATGCGTTGGATGCGGTGATTCGGGTGGCGGGGTAGGAGGGAGATTGGGGATTGGAGATTGGTTGATTGGAGATTGGGGACGGCGGACGGCAGACGGCGGACGGCGGACCGCGGCCAACCTGCTAACCTGAAACCTGCCAACCTGAAACCCCAATGTCCTTCCTGATGCGCGTGGCTCGCTCGCCGCTGGGGCGGCTGTTAGTGGGCAAGGTATTTACGCATATGAGCTTTTTGTTACCTGTTGAGCGCTTGCGGGAGACGGAGACGTTGATCGCCTTTCACCACCCGCGGCCCAGCTCCCCCGTGCACATTCTGCTGGTGCCCCGGCGCTCTTTGAGGGGCCTGGCGGACCTCGGGCCGGATGACGCTGGCTTTCTAGCGGAGTTGTTGGAGATGGTGAACGAGCTGGTGCAGGAGTTCGATCTGGAGCGGCGCGGTTACCGGCTGATCGTCAATGGCGGCGCATACCAGGATGTGCCGCACTTGCACTTTCACCTGATTAGCGAGAATTAACGGATGCCGGCGAGAGCGCGATCCCTGCCGTGTCATGCTGAGCGCAGTCGAAGCATCTGTCGCGGTACTATCGGAAAGCCAGACCGCCCCGTCGCGAGGACCGTCACACGCGAGATCCTTCGCATTCGCTCAGGATGACACTTCGCGCGCGGATTCTTTTTTGCAGCAGTAGGTAGGGGAGAGGGGGGACTGGAGATTGAGGTGCGACAGGGTGCGATCAGGGCCTGATCGTCTTCACGCCCAACCTCCAATCTCGAAATGTTCTACTTATGCTCTTTGCCATCCAATTAGAATGATTGCGGGGCGAAACTCACGAAGAGCGCCAGAACCATGCTGATTGCAATCAGCACGCTGAGCACAATCATTACTTTCTCGGAAAATGAGCGATTCCGCTTGCGCTTTCTAGCCATGTTCTCACTCCTTTGACCTGAACTCAGCAACTTCGTCTTTTAGTATAACAAAGGAGCCGCGCCTTCGCTAAGAATTCTTATTTATGCTCCAGGGTAATTGCACCTGCGGGCCGAGATCCATTGGCCGCAGATGTGCGCGGATTCACGCAGATTTCATTAGTTTTTGACGCACGTTCCTACTCGAACTTCTTCTCCCCGGCGCGGATGGGCACCTTCAGCCAGTTCTCGGCGGGCGGCAGGGGGCAACTGTAATGCTCATTGTAGGCGCAGTAGGGATTGTAAGCGTAGTTGAAATCGACCAGAAAGCGGTCGTCGTCCCGCGGCTCGAGGCCCGGACGGTGGCTGTCCAGATAGCGTCCCGCGCCGTACGTCTCGCGCCCGTTGCTGGCGTCCTTGAAGGGCAGGAAAAAGTCGCCTGCGTGCGGGTCGCTGTAAATGATCAGAGAGGCCTCTTTGTCCTCGACCTCAACCGTAAAGCGCCCCCAGCGGCGGTAACGCTTGGTGTCGCCGGTGCTGGTTTGCATCTCGATCAGCGGCTCATCCTCGTCAAACCGCTCCACCGCCACCTCCAGCGCGTATTCCGGCTTCTCTTCATAGTAATGCAACCCCTGAAACGTCTCCCGCTGCTCATCTGTCAGCGGCGATTGGGGATGAAACTCCATGAAATCGTCAACTTCGGCGCGAAAGCGTGATAGTTGGGACATGGTGGTCTCCTGGTTGGGTGGAGATTGGAGATTGGTTGATTAGAGATTAACCAGTCTCCAATCTCTAATCCCTAATCTCCAATCCCAAAAAAGAGACACCCGAGCACAAACCCGGGTGTCCCGTAACTCTAGCGGAGAGGGTGGGATTCGAACCCACGGTGACCTTGCGGCCACAACGCTTTTCGAGAGCGCCCCAATAAACCACTCTGGCACCTCTCCAAAGTAACCGCCCAAAAGGGCTGTCATGCTGACTCTGACCCGTGGCCCTCGTTATTCTCTCGCAAGCGGCGAAAGAACGATTGTAACAGCGCCGCCGCTTCTTCCTGCAGCACGCCGGTCGTGACTTCCACGCGATGGTTGAAGCGTTCCTCGCGCAGCACATCCACGATGGTGCCGTCGGCGCCGAAGCGGGTGTCCGCCGCGCCGTAGACCAGGCGGCTCAGCCGGGCCTGGATCATGGCGCCGGCGCACATGGGACAGGGCTCCACCGTGCAGTACAGCGTGACGCCGATCAGGCGCCAGTTGCCCAGCGCGCGCGCCGCCCGGCGCAGGGCCAGCATCTCGGCGTGGGCCGTGGGATCCTGGTCGCTTTCCTTGCGATTGTGACCCGCGCCCACCACCTCGCCGTCCAGAACCGCCACCGCGCCGATGGGTACCTCGCCCAGCGCCGCGGCCTGCTTTGCCTGCTCCAACGCCAGCCGCATCCAGGCTTCGTCGTCTGCGTTGCTAAGGTTCGGGTCTGTCACGGGATCTATTATAGCAATGGGGTGGGCGTGTTGCCAGAATTCTGATGCGATTTTGACGGCAAACGGCGGACCGCGGACGGCGGAACGGACGTGACACGGAGGGGCGCGGAGGTGAGATTGGAGTTGGCGGCGGTCTGCCGTCTGCGGTCTGCGGTCCGTTCACCATACGCCTTCCTGTCTAGTGACATACGTTATCTTGTCATAAGGGAAAACATAATGTTATATTATCAGCAGGCTTACTAATCATCTTCCCGCCGCCCGGCAACGGACGCCGGGGGAGGCGTCTGAATTACGACGAATTTCGAGCCAGCTAATCAAATCAAATACAATATTATCCACACCACCAGGGAGGGCTTAAAACATGCGTAGACAGCCCCTAATTACGCTACTCTTGCTTCTCTTATTATTACCTCTGCTCGTTGTGGCCTGTCGCCGCGACGAAGAAGAGCCGACGCCGACGACGGTGCCGACCGCTGCCGTGGTGGACGAGCCTACGGCGACGAGCGAACCACGGCCGACGGCCACCGAGGCCGCGCCCACTGCGACTGCTCCTGAGGTGGTTTCTACCATCGACCCCGCGGACATCGACTGGGCGCCGCAGGTGATTTACACCAGCCCCGCCCCCGGCGAGGAGGCGCTGCTGGATGGTGCCATCACCGTGCGCTTTGACCAACCCATGGACCGCGACTCCGTAGAGAGCGCCTTCAGCGTCAGCGACGCGGAGGACGCCGCTTCGCGTACAGCCGTCGGCGGCGAATTCGAATGGCCGCGGGAGGACACTGTTGTGTTCACACCGCGCGCCAGCCTCAACCGCAGCCAGCGCTACCTGGTGCGCATCGACAGCGCCGCGCGCAGCCAGAACGGCGAGCCATTGCAGGACCCCTTCGAGCGCCAGTTCCAGACCGCGGGCGCGCTGCAAGTGGCCCAGCTGATTCCGGGCGACGGCGTGGGCGACGTGGCGCCCGACGCCAGCATCACGGTGCTTTTCAACCGGCCCGTGGTGCCCCTGGTGAGCACGGCGCAGCAGGCCGACCTGCCACAGCCGCTGCAGATTGAGCCGGACGTGGAGGGCAGCGGGCAGTGGGTCTCCACCAGCATTTACCGCTTCACGCCCGACGAAGGCTTCGCGGGCGATACTACCTACGAGGTGACCATCCCCGCCGGGCTGGAGGGCGTCGCCGGCGGTCTGCTGGAGGAGGACGTCAGCTGGCGCTTTACCACAGCGCAGCCCAGCGTGGGCGTCATCGAACCGGAAACGGGGCGCGACGACGTCTTGCCCACCGCGCCCATGACCGTGACCTTCAACATGCCCATGGACCGCGCCAGCGTGGAAAGCGCTATTGCGCTCGATCCGCCGGCCCCGCTCACGTTTGAGTGGTCCGAGGACAGCACGCGCGTCACGGCGCGGCCCGACGGCCTGTTGGAGCTAGGCGCGCAGTATACGCTGAGCGTGGGCCAGGAAGCGCTGTCCGCCGCGGGCGGCAGCAACCTGGACCGCGAAACCACGACCATCTTCGAGACCGTGCCCTTCCCCGGCGTCGTAAACGTGATACCGGAACCGGACCAGGAGGCCGAACCGTATCAGTACGGCATCTCCCTGGAGTTTGCCTCGCCCATGGACCCCGACACCATCGAAGGGCGCGTGCAAATCAGCCCTGCGCCGGCACGGGAGCCGGACTACTTCCTGGGCCGCGACAGCCGTTACGTGAACATCGCCTTCCGTCTGGAGCGCAACACCCAGTACCAGGTGACCATCCCTGCCGACGTCGCCGATCCCTATGGCAACACGCTGGGCGAGCCTTACACCTGGACCTTTACCACACCCCCGCTGCCGCCGCTGGCCTCACTCAACCTGCCGCGCAACCTGGCGCAACTGAGCACCGCGTTCCCCAGCGAGGTGACGGTCCTGTACCGCAACGTGGAAGCGGTAGACGTCGGCCTGTATGAGGTCGAGGTGCCGGCAATCGCCTTGTTGCAGACCGGTCGCGTCGAGGAATTCAATACATCGCGCCAGCCGCTGCGCACGTGGTCTTTGCCCGGCGACGCCGGGCTGGACCAGGTGGGCCAGACGGTGCTCGACCTTTCGGACGACGGCCAACCGCTGCCCACCGGCGTCTACTTCCTGATGGCGGACGCTGACGAGGTCTCGCGCGACTATCGCTGGTGGCAGAACCAGCGCGTGTTGCTCGTCGTCGGCGACACCAATCTGGTCGTCAAGGAGACGTTTGGCGGCGTGCATGTGTGGGCCACGGATCTGGCCAGCGGCGAGCCTGCCGCGGACATTGAGCTGACCCTTTACGACAACAACGTCATGCCCACGGGCACGGCGACGACCAACGAGAACGGGTTCGCCACCTTCGAGTACACGCCTCGCGAAGAATTCTTGAGCGGCGTGCTGGTGGTCGGCGGCGAACCCGGCGAGAGCGGCTTCGGCGTCGGGGCCAGCACCTGGCAGCAGGGCGTCGGCCCTTGGGACTTCGGGGTGCCCGCCGCGGGCAACGACGAACAGCAGCAATTCGCCTATATCTACACCGACCGGCCCATCTACCGCCCGGGAGACACCGTGCACTTCCGCGGCATTCTGCGCGACAGCAGCTACGCGCGCTATAACCTGCCGCAACGCGAAGATATCCCCGTGCGCGTGGAGTTTGCCTCCTTCTACGAGCCGGAGCGCCCGTTGGAGTACGCCGACGTGCTGGCGCTGAACGAGAACGGCGCCTTCGATGGCGAATTCACCATCCCGGAGAACGCGGAGCTGGGCCAGTATCGCATCTATCTGACCGATGAGAGAAATATCGCCGGTAACAGCCGCATGTTCACTGTGGCTCAGTACCGCACGCCGGAGTTCACCGTCTCCGTGACGCCGGAGCAGGAAGAGGTCCTGCGCGGCGAGACGGTGGACGTGGTGGTCGAGGCCAACTATCTGTTCGGCGCGCCCGCCAGTGACCTACCCGTGCAGTGGACGGTGCGGCAAATGCCCTACCATCTGCCCTGGGATGGCCCCTACTACAGCTTTGACGACGATGACACCTTTTACTTCCGCTACGGCGACCAGATGGACTTCTTCGGCCAGTTCGTGACCGAGGGCACGGGCCGCACCGACGCCGACGGGCGGCTGGTGATCACCCTGCCCGCCGATCTGCTGGAGGAGGCCGAGGACGGCAGCCGCACCGTCACTGTGGAAGCGACCATCCGCGACGTCAGCGAGTTCCCGGTGTCGGCCAGCGGGCAGGTGGCCATGCACGCCGCGGACACCTATGCGGGCGTGGCTCCTGACCAGTACATCAACAGCGCCGGCAACGAGACTGCCGTGAACCTGATCACGGTCGATTGGGACCGCGAGCCGGTGGCCGACCAGGACGTGGAGGTGGTCTTCTACCGCCGCGTGTACGAATACGTGGAAGACGAACAGTTCGGCTCCATCATGGGCCGTTGGGAGCCGCAGGACACAGAGGTGGACCGCACCGAGGTGACGACGGACGGCGACGGCGAGGCCCAGGCCGCGTTTGTGCCTGAAGAGGGCGGCACCTACCGCGCCCTGGCGACGGTCACCGACGGCGCGGGCCGCACGCACAGCAGTAGCACGCTCTTCTGGGTCAGCGACGTCGATTTCGTCGGCTGGCGCGACAACCCTGAGGAGAAGCGCATGGATCTGACGCCGGACCAGCGCACCTATGAGGTGGGCGACACGGCGCAGATCCTGGTGCAGAGCCCGTTCGAGGGCCCGGTCAACGCCTGGCTGACCATCGAGCGCGGCACGTTGCTGGAGCAGCAGCTCATCACCCTGGAGAGCAACAGCGAGGTGCTGGAGATTCCCATCACTGAATCGCTGTCGCCCAACGCCTTCGTCAGCGTTGTGGCTATGAAGGGCGCCGGTAGCGGCGAGGATCCTTATGCCGACATCCGCATGGGCCTGACGGAGCTGGTGGTGCCCCCGGACCCCTTCACGCTGGACGTGTCTCTGATGCCGCGCGACGAGCAGTTGTCGCCGGGCGAAAGCGTCACTTACGACATTCGCGTGACTGACTACGCCGGCAACCCGGTGCAGGCGGAGCTCTCATTGTCCCTGGTGGACCTGGCGGTGCTGACGCTGAAGGAAGACAACGCGCCGCACATCGTGGACGCCTTCTATGAGCGCCAGCCCTACCGCAGCAATGTGGGCAGCGGCCTGTTCGTGCGCGGCGAAGGGTTGGAAGTGGACGTGCCGCAGGAGCAGTTGGGCCTGGGCGGCGGCGGCGGTGGCGGTGACATTGCCGAGGATGCCGCGCGCGCCCTGGAGGACGAGGACGACGTGCGCCGCGACTTCCCGGACACGGCCTACTGGGAAGCGAGCCTGAGCACGGACGAGAACGGCGAGGCCACGGTGGAGATCCCGCTGCCGGACAGCACCACTACCTGGCGGTTGAGCAGCAAGGCGGTCACCGCCGACTCGCTGGTGGGCCAGAACAGCGTGGACGTCGTGGCCAGCCTCCCCCTGCTGCTGCGCCCGGTCACCCCGCGCTTCTTCACCGTCAACGACGTGGTGCAGATCGGGGCCATTGTCAACAACAACACCGGCCAATCGCTGGACGTCACCGTCAGCCTGGAAGCGGACGGCGTGACGCTCAGCGGAGACGCCGAGCAGCAGGTGACGGTGCGCACCAACAGCCAGCAACTGCTGCGCTGGGAGGTCACCGCGGAGGACGTGACGCACGCCGACCTCACCTTCCGCGCCGAGGGCGGCGAGTACAGCGACGCCACCAAGCCCACGTTCGGCGTGGGACCGGACCAGTTGATTCCCGTCTACCGCTTCGATGCCGAAGACATTGTGGGCACGTCAGGCGTGCTGGACGAGGCCGGTCGCCAGGTGGAAGCCGTGTTGCTGCCGCCGCAGGTGGACCAGCGCGAAGGCTCAGTAGAGGTCAGCATGAGCGCCTCCCTGGGCGCGGCCCTCGTCGAGGCCCTGGATGTCCTGGACGAGCCGCCCATCGCCGAGGCGTGCGCCCACGAGGTGGTCAACCAGTTCCTGCCCAACCTGGCCACGGCCCGCGCTCTGGATGAGCTGGGCCTGGAGAACCGGGCCATCGCGTCGCGGCTGGAAACGCTGGTGCCGCAGGCCATCGAACGGCTGGACGCGCTGCAAATGGGCGACGGCGGCTGGGGCTGGTGCTTCAGCAACGAATCGGATGAGTTCCTGACGGCCTACGTGCTCTTCGGCCTGGCCAAAGCGCAGCAGGCAGGGTATGAGGTCGAGGGCATTAGAGTGACCCAGGCGCTTACCCATCTGGCGATCCGCAATCCTGAGAACTACAGCACAGCTACTTCGGCTAACCGGCAGGCGTGGTACCTGTACGTGCGCGCCGAGTTGGGCGAGGCCGATCTGGCGGACGTGGAGGCACTGTTCGAGGAGCACCGCGACATCCTGGACCCGCACGCCACAGCCTACCTGGCCCTGGCTTACGAACTGCTGGGCGAGCACGACAGCAATAACCAGCAGGCGCTGCTGTCTGACCTGAACAATCAGGCCATCGTCAGCGCCACCGGCGCGCATTGGGAGGACGCTGAGCGCGACTGGCAGAATCTGAGCAGCAACATTCGCGGCACGGCGGTGGTCATCGACGCCCTGGCGCGCATCGACCCCGAGAACGTCAACGGGCCGCCCGCGGTGCGCTGGCTGATGGCGGCGCGCACGGCGACCCACTGGACCACGCCGTTCGAAACGGCCTGGAGTATCCTGGCCCTGACGGACTGGATGACGGCGACGGGCGAGCTGGAGGCTGACTACGACTACGCGCTCAACGTCAACGGGCGCGAGCTGCAGTCGGGCCAGTTCGATCAGGATAGCATTATGGACGTCGCCGAACAGTCGGTGCCCATGCGCAACCTGGTGACAGACGACGCCAACTACTTTATCTTCGAGCGCGGCGAAGGGCCGGGGCGTCTATACTACACGACGCACCTGGACGCTTTCGTGAACGCTGACGCCGTCGAGGCCGTCAGCCGCGGCATTACGGTGGAACGCGTCTACTACGACGCGGAGTGTGATCCCGAAGAAGAAACGTGCGAGCCGCTGACCAGCATCGAAGCCGGGCAGCGCGTGCGCGTGGAGCTGACCGTGGTGGCCCCCAACGACCTGGTGTACGTGCGCGTGGAAGATCCGCTACCCGCCGGCGCGGAAGCGGTAGACCCCGGCCTGGCGACCAGCGCCTCGGGCCTGGGCGGACAGATTACGCCGGAGCAGGGCGAGTACCGCTGGGGCTTCTGGGGCTGGTGGTTCTTCAACCACATCGAGTACCGCGACGAGAAGGTGGTCTTCCTCAGCAACCAGCTGCCCGCGGGCACCTACCAGTATAGCTACTACCTGGAAACGCCGATCCCCGGCGACTACCAGGTGCGCCCGGCGGTGGCCTACGAGGAGTTCTTCCCCGAGGTCTTCGGGCGCAGTGATGGCCTGCGGTTTGAGATTGAGGAGTAGAAAAGCGGAACACGGGGGACCACGGAGAGAAATAGAGGAGGAACGCCTCCCCTCTCCGTGGTCCTCTGTGTCACTTAGTTCCGGAAGATAGTCGTCTTACCTGCG
>DATHSI010000281.1:0-13166 GCA_035464315.1 Candidatus Sulfomarinibacteraceae bacterium | reverse complement strand
GGCTCGGACAAGCCGTTCGGTGAGTTCATCGACGACATTTTCGTGCACGATCAGGCGGCGGGTGCTGGTGCAGCGCTGCCCCGCCGTGCCCACGGCGCCGAAGAGGATGGCGCGCAGAGCGAGATCGAGATCGGCGTTTTCATCGACGATGATGGCGTTGTTGCCGCCCAGTTCCAGGATGGTGCGACCCAGACGACCGGCAACCGTTTTGGCCACGTGCCGGCCCGTGGGAATGGAGCCGGTGAAGGAGATGAGGGGCAGGCGAGCGTCGTTGATCATGCGCTCCCCGATCTCTTTGCCTGTGCCCACCAACAGATTGAACACGCCACTGTAACCGTAATCGGCCATGATCTGATTGGTAATATGTTGCACGGCAATGGCCGACAACGGCGCTACTTCCGACGGTTTCCACACCATGGTGTCTCCGGCGACGGCGGCAATTGCTGCATTCCAGGACCAGACGGCAACGGGGAAATTAAAGGCGGTGATGATGCCGATGGCTCCAAGCGGATGCCACTGCTCGTACATGCGGTGCGCGGGTCGCTCCGATTGCATGGTCAGGCCGTAGAGCTGGCGCGAGAGGCCCACGGCAAAATCGCAAATGTCGATCATTTCCTGCACTTCGCCGTGTCCCTCGGCGCGAATTTTGCCCATCTCCAGGCTGACGAGGTCGCCCAGTGGTTCCTTCAGTTCGCGGAGGGCGTCGCCTAGATCGCGGATAATCTGGCCTCGTCTGGGCGCGGGCACATTGCGCCACTCCTGGAAACAGTCGGTGGCATGCTGTACGACGCGATCATAAATCTCCGGTGTGGGCTGCACCACGCTGGCAATGGGCTCGCCCGTGGTGGGGTTATAGGAAACGATTTTCTCGCCGGCCGGATCCGAGAGCCAGGTATCAGGGCCGATACTGGCGCCGGCGTTAACATCTTCAATCTGCAGCTTCTGCAGAAGGGACTTCATTCGTACCTCCTTGGATTCTATTCGAGACGGTTGTCACTGGTACGTTAATTCGCTCTTTCTCGTTCAATGATACCGATTTGTGCAAATTGTGGTAATGATTCCGCTGTACAGTCGCAATCGTTGCACTGGCCTTATTTATTGTAGCTCGGCGCGGTGCGTTGCACCGATTCTTCGGCGGTAGCCGCCAGACGGCTGCGCTGCACAATGAAGACGCCTGCCAGTACGGTTACGCCGCCGACCGCCTGCAATGGGCTGATCGTTTCGCCGAGGAGGGGCCAGGCCAGGATGGCCGTCGCCACCGGTTGCGCCATGCCCACGGGCGCGACGGCCGAGGCGGGCAGATAACCCAGCGCGTAGCTGAAGGAAAACTGCCCGAACACCTGGACGAGGAGGCCCATCGCCAGGAAGTTGAGGTAGGTGAAACGGGAGTAGCCCAGCAGCGGCTGATTCAGAATGCGCGTGGCAATGAAGAGAAGGATGGTGGCGCTGAAGGCAGCCAGCCAGAAGTAGGTTAGCGTGTCCATGGTGCGGCGACCACGCTGGGTGATCAGGAAGTATCCGCCGTAGAAGATGCCGGCGATCAGGCCGAAAAGCGTGCCCAGTCCCAGCGAGAAATCGGCCAGGACGTCCAGTCCCAGCACGAGGGCCGCGCCGGCCATGGCCATTGTCAATCCTACCCAGAAGACGCCGGGCAGCTTCTCGCGAAAAAAGATGAGCGCGCCCAGGCCAACCCACAGAGGCGCGGTGTTGCCCATCAGCGTGGGATTGGTCGCTCCGCTGATAAGAATGCCAGTGTTCCAGAAGACGAGGTCGCTGGCAAAGAAGAGGCCTCCGGCCAGAGCTACAGCAATTTCCTCGCGGGAGAGGGGCACGTCCGACGCTTTGCGCGCCTGGCGACGGCGATGCCGGATGAAGGGGATGGCCAGAACCACCGCCGTAATGCTCATGCGGTAGAAGGCTGCCACGGGGCCGGGTGCGTCGGCCCATCTAACGAAAATTGCGCTAAAGCCTATACAGAGGATTCCAAATGCGAGAGCGAGATAGGAGCGAAACGTGTCTGTCATAAGGTGGGACTTATACAGCAGGTGTGGCGCTGCGGCAAGCCACGGCGCGTGTAACGAGCGCCATCGCGCAACATGTTACCGGATATATGTCCGACCCATATATCACTGTACATTGTTGCTGCTTCCCGGCTATGATAGTCTACATAAACAAATGTTAAACAAATATTGGTAGTGTATAGTACTTCCTGTTCGTTGCCTGGCAGGATGAAAGGAGAGCAAGCGATGGCCACTTGCACCTGGTGTGGGAACCAGTACGATAAAACATTCACCGTGAGCATGAACGGTGAGTCAAATACGTTCGATTGTTTTGAATGCGCCATACATATGCTGGCGCCAACCTGTGCAAACTGTGGTGTGCGCGTGATAGGCCATGGTGTGGAGGCGGATGATGTGATCTACTGCTGTGCTCACTGTGCGCGACAGCACGGAATTGAGTCGCTGCGGGACGATACGTCCAACTAGGGCTATCTCCGGGCTATTTCCATAGGAGAAGGTATCTTTGCGAAACCGTAACCCACAAATGGATCAGGACGGCGATCAAGAACAGTCGCCGCAGTTTCAAGGTAGCCGCTGGCGCTTTTTGCTCTGGCTGCTGCTCGGCCTTGCGCTTGTGCCGTGGCTCTGGAGCCAGTTCATTTCAGATAATGGGCTGGAGATTAGTTACAGTGAGTTCCGGCAGCAGGTGCGTGAAGGAAATGTCACCGAGGTGACGATCCAGGATCAGCGCGTGCAGGGCACGTTTGATCAGCCGGTTGAGCGTACGGTAGAGGGCGAAACAATTGAGCAAACAGAGTTCATCACCTACGTGCCGGCCTTTGGCGATGAAGAGCTGCTGTCTATGTTGGAAGCGAGTGGGGTCGAAGTCAATACGCAACCCACGTCGCAATTTTCATGGACTTCAATTCTGATCAGTCTCTTACCCTTCCTTCTGCTGATCGGAATCATCTATATGTTCTTCAGCCGCATGCGCACGCAGGGGCAGGGCATCTTTTCTATGGGGAAGAGCCGTGCTCGTCTGTACCAGGAAGGCCAGGAAACCACGACGTTTGATGATGTTGCTGGCGTTGAAGGCGCCAAGGCCGAGCTGCAGGAGATCATTGAATATCTGCGCAGTCCGGGCCGCTTCGAGCGATTGGGCGGCAAGATGCCGAAGGGCGTCTTGCTTGTGGGCCCGCCGGGCACCGGCAAGACGCTGCTAGCGCGCGCGGTCGCCGGTGAAGCGGGGGTGCCCTTCTTTAGCATCACCGGTTCAGATTTCATGGAGATGTTTGTGGGCGTTGGCGCGTCCCGCGTGCGCGACCTGTTTGAGGAAGCCAAGAAGCGGGCGCCGAGCGTCATCTTCATCGACGAGTTGGACTCTATTGGCCGGCGTCGTGGCGCGGGCCTGGGCGGCGGGCATGACGAGCGCGAGCAGACGTTGAATCAGTTGCTCAGCGAGCTGGATGGGTTCGAACCAAATGCCAACGTCATTGTGATGGCTGCCACCAACCGTCCAGACATACTGGATCCTGCTCTCTTGCGCCCGGGTCGCTTTGACCGGCGCATCACGGTGGACAAGCCGACGTTGCACAGCCGTGTGGAGATTTTGGAGATTCACGCGCGTAATAAGCCCATGGCCGACGACGTTGATCTGGAGCGCGTGGCGCGTGGAACCCCAGGCTTCAGCGGTGCGGACCTGGAAAATATGCTTAACGAGGCGGCGTTACTGGCGGCGCGCAAGAATAAAGACATCATCGAAGCCTCGGATATTGATGAGGCGCGTGATAAGATCCTGATGGGGCTGGAGCGCGAAAACCTCGATCTGACAGAAGAAGAGTTGCGCATCATTGCCTATCACGAAGCGGGCCATGCTGTTGTTGCCGCCGTACTGCCCCATGCCGATCCCATTCACAAAGTGACTATCGTGCCCCGCGGGCGCGCCATGGGCGTTACGCAGCAGCTGCCTGAACGCGACAAGTACCTGTACCCGCGCGAATACATGCTGGATCGCATGGGCGTGATGATGGGCGGGCGCGCAGCAGAGGATCTGGTCTTTGGCAGCCCGACCAGCGGCGCTGAAAACGATCTAAAACAGGTCACGAAAGTGGCGCGCAAGATGGTGGTCGATTGGGGTATGAGTCCTAAGCTGGGCCATGTGGCGCTCGGCGGCGAGCAGGACGAGGTCTTTTTGGGCGAGGATCTGGCGCGCCGCCGCCATTATAGCGAAGCGACGGCACGGGAGATTGACGAGGAAGTGCGCGACATTGTGGAAGAAGCGTATGAGCGCGCTCGTGATACGTTGGACCGCTACCGAGACAAACTCGACCTTGTGGCCGAGACGCTGTTAGAAGTGGAAGAAATTTCGGGCGAGCGCGTTCTGGAACTGGTAGGTATTTCAGAAGAGCGACGGGATCAAGATAGCGAGGGCATTCGCAGCAGCGGCGACGGCATACTGACTCGGGAACCGCCAGAGCCGGCCGATACACCCGCTGACTGAGGATTGCAAAGAATAATTTCGCCATCTGCGTCCGGCGAGGTACACTGGGGAGCAACGAACCGCATACACCTCGATATATTTCATGCCCAGCCTGAAACGACGCCTCCTATTTATAATTCTCACGATTCTATTTGTGCTGGCACTGGGTACCGGTTGGTACGCTACTATCGAGCGCTGGTCGTTGATTGAGTCACTCTACATGACGGTGATTACGCTGAGCACCGTGGGTTTTGCCGAAGTGAGACCGCTGTCGGATGCCAGCCGGCTGTTCACCGTTGCTCTCATTCTTCTTGGGGCGGGTACTGTGGCCTATGGCCTGAGTTCGATTGGGGAATATTTTTTGACTGCGGGTGTTATAGACAGAATTCGTCTACGAAGTCTGATGCGTACACTTAAGAAAATGAACAATCACATTATTATTTGCGGTGCGGGTCGCGTTGGCCGCACGGCAGCCGAAACGTTGTATGAGATGGAGCGCGACTTTGTAATCATGGATACCGATCCTCACGTGATTCGCGATCTTACAGAGAAGGGCTGGGTGGCATTGGAAGGGGATTCGACTCATGATGATGCGCTGCGAGAAGCGGGCATTGAGCGGGCCGCAGGTATCCTGGTTTGCACGGGTGATGACTCTGACAATCTGTTCATCGTGCTGTCTGCCCGTGCCCTGAACCCTGAATTGTTAATAGTGGCGCGCAGCATAGAGACGGCCAATGAAGCAAAGATGCGCCGTGCCGGCGCCGACCGGGTGATTTCTCCTTACCAGATCGGTGGACGGCACATGGCCACTGTCATTGTGCGGCCTCAAGTCGCGCGCTTCCTCGATTTTGTGACATTGGACACAGGTCTGGAACTCTGGTTGGAGGAGGTTCGCATAGATGCGAACTCGGCTCTGGCAGGAAAGACGGTGGTGGAGACGAATTTAAGGCGGCGTACGGGCGTGACTATTGTTGCCTTATTGCGTGGTGACGAGAAGGCGATGATCACACCTGACGAGAATACCCGCCTGGCTGCGAGCGATGAGCTAATCGTGCTCGGAACGCGCGAGCAGTTGGAAGCGCTGGGTAAGCTGGTCAACTAGAAAGCCTGTCTGGCTGACCGCGAAACCAAAGCAGAGGAAAAGGAAGTGATGACTGAACGGAAGGAATCCTGGCGAAGGCGTACGCATCTGATCCACGATGCCACCGAACACAATCCAACAACGGGCGTTTCCTCACCTATCTTCCAGAGCGCCACGTTTCGCTTTGATGAACCGGAGGCAATCACCGAGGCGATGGTGGCCCAGGCGCACCCCACATTCTACGGTCGTTATGCGACGCCGAACACCAAGCAAGTCGAAGCAACCGTGGCGCAGTTGGAAGGGGCGGCATCTGCGCTTGCCGTGTCCTCGGGTATGGCTGCTGTCTCTCTGGCCTTATTGAGCTTTCTGCAGGCCGGCGACCACCTTGTGGCGCAGAAGACGCTGTATCCCACAACGCACAAGCTAATCGCGCATAAATTGCCGTCTTTGGGCATTACGGCCACGATGGTGGACCAGACGGACGTTGGCGCTTTTGCTGCTGCCATTCGCTCGGAAACGCGCCTTATCTACGTGGAGAGCCCGGCCAATC
Organism: Candidatus Sulfomarinibacteraceae bacterium; assembly: GCA_035464315.1. Classification (GTDB taxonomy): domain Bacteria; phylum Chloroflexota; class Anaerolineae; order Promineifilales; family Promineifilaceae; genus JAAYYY01. The sequence goes on along the minus strand of DATHSI010000281.1, from coordinate 7,056 downwards.
CGACCCTGTCCCTGACTGACCTGGCAGCTATTGCCGATCTGGCGGCGGCGCAGGGTCTGATCACGGTCGCCGACAATACTTTTGCCACCCCCTACAATCAGCGGCCGCTGAAACTTGGGATTGACCTTGTCGTACACAGCGCGACGAAATACCTCGGCGGCCATTCCGATATTGTCGCCGGGGTCGTTGCCGGTAGCGATGAGCATATGGCGGTATGCTGGGACAACCACGTGATGCTGGGCGGGGTGCTGCACCCTATGGAGGCCTGGCTTCTGCAGCGTGGGTTGCAGACATTTGACCTGCGCCTGACACAGCATAACGCAAATGCTCTGGCTGTCGCGCGTTTTTTAGAGACGCACCAGGCTGTGCGCGAGGTCTATTATCCCGGCCTGGAGAGCCATCCCCAGCACGCCCTGGCCGGGGAACAGATGCCGGGCGGCTACGGCGGTATGGTCTGCTTTGACTTGAAAGGTGGTCGCGCCGCCGGGTACGCGCTTTTGGAAGAGTTGGAGCTGATCAATCTGGCCGTGAGCCTAGGAGGTACTCATTCATTGATCACTCATCCGGCCAGCACCATTTCCACCGTGCAGTCGGAGGAGGAAATATCCAGTAGCGGCGTGCAGCCTGGACTGGTACGTTTTTCGGTCGGGCTGGAGAACGTTGAGGATATCATCGCCGACCTCGATCAGGCGCTGAGTAAAGTACCGTCCTGATGGTTGCCAATGGCCAGAGCTACAAGTAGTATAGGTTTTGTTGGTATCTGTCATCTGGAATATTTTTGGTCCCATGGATCAACCATGGAGAGCTATCGAAGAGAGTAAGCTGTGAACGAAGAACCAGAGTATATAACAGTATTGGAAGGGCCGACGCCCGATTTTCAGGCAGCATCGTACTTGTGGTTACAGTCGGTGTACGAAGGGCCGGTGGATTCTGCGGTGGCCGAATGCGAGCTGCGAACGGCCAACGGGGAGGACATCATGGACCGCTGTCGCCAGGCCTGGGAGGAAGGCCGGCCCGTGCGCCTTGATTTCCCCGATGAGCTACGCATGCGTCAGGAAGTAGATGTTGTGGGCCTGCGCTTGCGAGAGGTAGATGAAGGAACCGTTCTGGTCCTCTGGGTGCGTTGGCCGCTTGAAGAAGAAGATGAGGAGGAGGGTGAATACGATGACTGATCTGGCTCCGATTCTCCGTGACTATTTCGATGCCCTGAACAACATTGATCGCTCCGCTTTCGTCGCCTGTTTCGCCCCGGATGCCGTCCTGCAAGATCCTTATGGCGGCCCCGTTCTGGAGGGGGAATCGGGCCTGAACAAGTTTTTTGACGGCATGGAACGTACCTGGTCTGAGTTTGAGATGACGCCGGGAGATGCGTACCGTAGTGGAAATCGCGTGGCGGTCAACTGGTCCACTACAGCCACGGCGCGGTCGGGCAAGACGGCCGACTTCGACGGTGTGAACGTTTTTGAGCTAACAGATGACGGGCGTATTGGCCAGCTGCAGGGATATTGGGATATAAGAGCGATGCTGGCTCAGATCAGGGACTGAAATCCCGCCTGGCTGCCAGGCAACTGCTATCTTGTGAGGCTCACCTATGACCGGCTCAGCCATGACCTACGAGACAATTTTATACGATGTTTCTGACGGCGTTGCCACTATTACGCTTAACCGCCCCCAGACGCTGAACGCTTTCAACGAGCAGATGATTGGTGAGGCCACCGATGCATTTAAGGCAGCGGGGCGGGATGCCGGCGTGCGCTGCGTGGTGCTCACCGGCGCCGGGCGCGGCTTCTCCTCAGGCCAGGATCTAAAGGACGTTCAGGAGCGAGGCGATGATTTCTCAATCGCCGAGCACTTGCGACGAGGCTACAATCGCCTGATTAAGCGTATGGTCACCCTGGAAAAGCCGGTGCTGGGCGCCATTAATGGCGTTGCCGCGGGCGCGGGCTGTAGCGTGGCGGTCGCCTGCGATCTGCGCGTCGCCTCACACCAGGCGAGCTTTGTACAGGTTTTTAGCAAGGTGGGCCTGATACCGGATAGCGGCTCCACCTGGCTATTGCCGCGCCTCATCGGGCACGCGCGCGCCTACGAAATGGCGGTTACCGCGGAGAAGGTGCCCGCTGAGAAGGCTCTGCAATGGGGATTGGTCAACCAGCTCGCGCCGGCCGATCAGCTTATGGAAATCGCGACAGCCTGGGCCCAACGGCTTGCCAGCGGGCCGACGTTGGCCTACGGTTTGACCAAACGGGCCATGTATCATGCCTGGACGTCGAGTCTTGAGGAAGCGCTGGCATACGAGGCGATGTTGCAGGGCATTGCTGCCGGCAGTAAGGATCACAAGGAAGGGGTCGCCGCTTTCCTGGAGAAGCGCACGCCACAGTACGAGGGTCGATGACAGAGCAGGTTATAGAAGTCGTAGGCGTCGCCGGCGCGGGCACCATGGGCGCCGGCATTGCCCAGGCTACGGCGCTGGGGGGCTATGAGGTCATCCTCTACGACCTCTCCGACGATATTCTGGAAAAGGCGGTCGATCACATTCGAGCTTCGATCGACAAGGGCGTGCAGTTGGGCAAGGTGCAATCGGACGTTGCTCAGCACGCACACGATGCCTTCCGGCGCACGACGCGGTTGAGCGAGCTGGCCTCGGCAGACCTGGTCATCGAGGCTGTGCCCGAAAATCTGGAACTAAAGCAAGATCTTTTTGCCAAGCTGGACGCCTTGGCGCCACCACAAACGATTCTGGCCAGCAACACGTCAAGCCTGAGCATTAACGCCCTAGCGGGCGCGACAGATCGACCCTATAAGTTCCTCGGCCTTCACTTTTTCAATCCCGCTCACATCATGAAACTGGTAGAGGTCATACGGGCTGAGGACACTAGTGAAGAGACGATGTCGGCGGCGACGGCCTATGTCGAACGCCTGGGCAAGAGTCCTGTCTTCTGCAAGGACACCCCTGGCTTCATCGTCAACCGTGTGGCCCGGCCGTTTTATGGGGAAGCGTTTCGCCTGCTGGGCGAGGATGCCACCGGTATCGAGGAAATTGACGGTCTGATGGAGTCCATCGGATTCCGCATGGGCCCCTTTCGCCTGGTAGACCTGATCGGTTGCGACGTTAACTTCGCCGTCTCCCAGACCGTTTACGAGGCCTACTTCCACGATCCCAAATACCGCCCTCATCCCTTGCAACGCCGCATGGTGCAGAGTGGGCGGTTAGGGCGTAAGTCCGGTCGCGGGTTTTACAATTACGGTGAGGGGAGCGGCGAGGCGTAGCGGAACTTCGTATGGATGAGGCTTAAATTGTAGTCGCAATCCCCTTACCCCTCATCTCGAGACAGCGGCGTTAGTAGCGGAGACTGTCGTTTACTCTTGCGTGGCGACGTAGAGCGCGTTGTCGGCCGTCACGAAGATGCGCAGTGGCGTTTCGGCCACGTCGAAGTCCCCCAGGTTAGCGAAGAGTTCTTCACCGGATTGTGGCGTCCGCGCTTTATACTGCGCCAGGAACGTGCCCCCGAGACTGAGCTGGACGATGCGGGCGCTGCCGGGATCGGCAACGAATATGGAGGAGTTGAGCCCACTGCCGATGATCCGCACGCGCGTTGGCGCGACAAGGGGCGTGTCCAGCCCGCTGTCGGCAAGACTGGCCTCATCCCACAGCACGCTGTCCTGACCGTAGCGTCGCAGGCGGCCATCGCCATAGAGCACGATCACGCTGCCATCTTCGCTGTAGATAGCGACGTCGGTTGCGGCGTCCAGATCGGGTAGACTTAGAGCGCGTTGACCTTCGTCGACGTAAAATCCGTTTCCTTCAGGAAAATAGCGCCAGATTTGCTGTGTCCCACTATCCAGAACGTAGAGTCGTTCGTTGAACTGTGTGATGGCCACCGGTCGCCCCCAATCGCTGGCCAGGCCCAGGGGCGCGGAGCGCACATTGGAGAAGCCGGGGTGGTAGGTGAGTAGCGCCCCGCGGGCGTCCAGGACGGCTACGCCCTCGTCGGTGACTTGCGAACCGTTCGGCCGCCACATGAGATCCAGCAACTGGCCCACCACGTGGCTGCCCACAGCCTGCCCGCCAAATAGTATCTCCTCAGGGTGCTCAGACACGAATGTCAAGTAATCTTCTTCTGTATCGTGCACAAAGACGCGATTGTTCCCGCCGTCCAGCGTATAGATGTCGCCGTTGAAGCCGGCGCGCAGGACCACGCCGGTCATCTGGCTGCCCTCGGGATACTCGTAGAGAATCTCTGAGCTCAGGCGCGTCACGTCGTCGATGCTGTCCAGCGCCGTCTGTGCCTGCCGTCGCAGGCGGTCTATCTCGTCGTCGCCGGGGCGCAACATATCGGCCTCGGCGGCCAAAGTGAGCGCCTGCTCGTACTGTTGGCGCGCTTCCATCTCGTTCCCTGTCTCCTGGCCGGCAATCAGCGCCTGCCGCATTTCGCTTCGAATTTCGCCTATGCGCGCCACCCGGCCACGCTGCACGTACACCCCGCCGACGACAAGGGCCACGATCAAGGGAATGAGGACTGCCAGCATCGCCGGCAACGCCCAGCCTGGTTGTTCCCCCTCGTCTGCTTCGCCACTGCCGGCCGGGCGCAGGCGGCTCATGAGGTCGGCCAGCCAGCCGGTGACGCGGGATAGGCCCATGGCCGTCTGGGACGAAGCGCGGCGCGCCGTGTCCTCGACGGTTGTGGCCGATGGCAAGTCGATGTCGGGAAGCGACGCCGAGCGCACCCTGTCCAGCGGCGAGGGCTGCGTCGTTGGGCCCGCCTGTGCCCGTTGGGGCTGCCGCTCCGGGGGTGAGAGGGCGCGCCCGCTCGGCCCGGACGACGGTTGTGTGCGACGCTGTTGGGAGCCCAGGGGTATGACGCTGTCGGGAATGCCCACCGGGGTTTCATCGGTGAACTCCACGATGAGCATTCGGGCCGTTTCACGGTCCAGCAGTTGGGCCAACTGTGGCAGGCTGTCTTCGACGGTGCTGTCGATCAGGACCGGCTTCAATGCTTCTTGTGGCAGATGCGTGACGCGCGGATCTGCCAACAGTAGCATGTCGCCGCTTTCCAGCCAGTTGTGGAAGTAGCGCAGGTCCAGCCCTGCCGTGCGGCCCAGCGGTGTCACCTGATCCGGCTCGTGGGCCGGCAGGCGCTCCAGCCCGAAGTTGCGTCCGATCAGAGCCAGAGCCTCGCCCGCCTGGACCACGAACAATTCGTTTTCTCGTAGGACGGCGCAGGTAAGCGCGCCTTCACGCGCCGGCCCGGAACGGCTGAGGTTCTGGCGCAGCAGGAGTTGATTGGCTTCCAGAATGGACTGACGTAAGGATGCCGTTACGCTGCCGGCGGAACTGTAGAAGCGCTTGCTGAGCGCGTCCAGAAGGTCTTCGGCCAGGTTCTTGTAGGTGTCCGGTTGCCCGCTGAGACTGAGATGAACGAAGAGGAAGTCACGCGTGCGCCCGCGCACTGCTTTGGCCGGAGGGGCTTGCGCCAGTAGCCCCGGGATGGCCGTTGTTTGCTGCGGCTCTCCTTCCCGCATATATAGTTTTCCGGTAACTGCCTGTAGTTCCATGAAGCGCTACTGCCCACTGTGACCACGACATTAACTGGACATAAGGATAGCACGCCGGTGACATCCGGACAATGGCAGCCGCCGGCTATAACGAGTGTGGATAAGTGTGATTGGGCGGCTGCCGGGCAGAGAGTATACTTGAGAGCAACACGATCATAGAGTGGAGTCAGAAGAATGAAAATTGTGCTTGCCGGAGAGCTACCTTTCTTGCAGGAAGTGGGCGACCTTTGCCTCGATGCGGGCCATGATGCTGTCTTTTATCTGGTTGAAGATGTCTTGAGCGCTATAGAGAGTGGCCTGATGATGGATCAGGCGCAGGATGCCGACGTGGCCATCGAGTTGCACAATGAGTCTGCCGAGGCCAAGCAGGAGTTGCTTTTCGCGCTGGGCCAGGCGTTGCCCGATAATGCGCTCGTTCTGAGCGCGACGCTGGCTACCAGCGCCACTCAGGCCTCAGCGTGGATGCCCAATCCATCGCGCGTTGTTGGCTTTGGTCTCTTACCTCCTATCGGCGAAAGTGGCCTGGTGGAACTGGCGCGAGCGCTACAGACCTCTGACGAGGCGCTGGAGGAAGCCAGGCGCTTCTGGCAGGACCTCGGTTATGAAGCGGTGCTCGTCGGCGATGGGCCGGGCCTGGTTCGCGCGCGTATCGTATGCTGCCTGATTAACGAGGCAGTCGGCGCGCTTATGGAGGGGGTAGCCTCGGCCGAGGATATCGATGAAGCGATGCGATTGGGCACCAATTACCCTTATGGCCCCTTGCAGTGGGCCGATAGGATTGGCCTGGATACCGTTCTGGGCGTCATGAGTGGTCTGTTCCACGAGTGGGGCGATGACCGCTACCGGCCGTCTCCGTTGCTCAAGCGCATGGTTGCTGCCGGGCGTCTGGGCCAGAAAACGGGTCACGGGTTCTACGACTATGCTGGCGTAATCGACGGTGAAGGTAAAGAGCGGGATCAATGACGGTTCAACGTTGTCACCTGTGCGAACAGGATCCGGATGAAGCTCGATTGTATGGCGGCGACGGGTTGGATGAAGGTAGTGACTGTCCCATCTGTTATCAGCCTACCTGTCGCTATCATTTGACCGTCGTGCGCTGGCGCTGGCGTGAGAGTGGGCGTGTTGATTCGGCCCTGGTATGCAAGGCGTGCAAGCGAACTTACAGCCATCGCGATTGGGACGCGCACAACCGCGATTGGATATCGTGATCTCCCTCACTGCTCACTGTATTGGTTTCATGAAGAAGCTATTTCTCTTTTTCCTCCTGGCGGCGCTGCTCGGCGCTTGCACCATTTCTACACAAGAGTCGGACGCGCCGATGCTTGCGGCGGATGCCACGGCGACGGATGTTGTTCCTACCGTGGTTCCCACCGTCTCACCATCGCCGGTGGCCACGACGACGGGAACGCCGACTGCCACGGTACAGCCTTCGGCCACGCCAGTACCACCGTCCCCAACGCCGTCGCCCACGGCCACCCCGACGGCGACTGCCACCCCGGCTGC
>DATHSI010000280.1:0-6768 GCA_035464315.1 Candidatus Sulfomarinibacteraceae bacterium | reverse complement strand
CCCACAGCGCCTGGAAGACGATGGCGATGATCACGGGCTTGATGCCGTAAAGGAGCCATTCTCCGGCGGGCGTGGATCCATATTCGATGTAGAGCCAGGCCAGGGCCAGGACCATGGAGGCCGCGGGCAGGATGAAGCCGGCGCCGGCGGCGAGGAGACCCTTGTACCCGGCGCGGATGTGGCCCACGTGGATGACCATTTCGGTGGAGTTAGGGCCGGGAATCAGGTTGGTCGCGCCCAGCAGGTCCAGGAACCGTTGCTCGCTGACCCACTTGCGGCGTATCACCACCTCGTCGTGGAGCATGGCGATGTGCGCCGCCGGCCCCCCAAATGCAGTGAATCCCAGTCGCAGGGCCAGGCGGGCGACTTCGCCGACTGAGCCGCGTTCTTCGCTTTGCCCTTGCTCTGTCTGTAGCCCTTCTTTCATCCGTTGCACCCGTCGTGTTTGTTGGTGTTTCTGTCAGACGGTGTCCTGGATTTTAACGGAATCCAGACAGAGTAGAATACCCAGTCCCTGATCTCTGATCAACCGATCGCTCTACGGCCGCGCGTCGAGCGTCAGAGAAAGGGTTGCTTCTTCCCCGTCGCGCAGAACGGTCAGTTCTATCGTCTGGCCCACCGAGGCGTTGAAGACGAGGTAACTGTTGAGGTCGGCAAAGCTGGCGATGACCCGGTCGTCGATAGCGATGATCAGGTCGCCGCCTGCGCCTGTCTCCGGGTTGGCGCCGACGAGGCCCGCGGCAGCGGCAGGGCTGTCTGGCAGCACTTCCAGCACGTAGGCGCCCTGGGTCTGGGGCAGGCTGAACGTTTCAAGTTGCTCGCGGCTAAGCATACTGGCAAAGCTGGCGCCAATATAGGGATAGGTGTAGCTGCCATCAGCGATGAGACTGGGCGCAATGCGCTGCACGGCCTGCACGGGGATGGCGTAGCCCACGCCGGAATTGACGCCGGTGAGGGAGACGATGGCGGAGTTGACGCCGATGACTTCTCCCTCAAGGTTGAGCAGGGGACCGCCGGAGTTGCCGGGATTAATAGGGGCGTCGGTCTGAATGACCTCGGGCAGCGAGTAGGTGCTATTGGAATCGAGGCCGCGCTGGGAGGGCAGGCTGCGGCCCAGGCCGCTGACGATGCCCAGGCTCATGGAGCCCTGTTCGCCGAAGGGGTTGCCGATGGCCACGACGAACTGGCCGACCTCGACGCTGTCGCCTACGGCAAGGGGCAGCGGTTCGACGTCCTGTGGTAGCTCGTCGGCTTTGAGCACAGCGAGGTCGCTATCGATATCCGTGCCAACCAGCCGGGCTGTGGTTTGCTGCCCGTTGGCGAAAACGATCTCATATGCTGACCCGCTCTGGAGCCCTTCGACGACGTGATTATTGGTGACAATGTGGCCCTCGTCATCGAGGAGGAAGCCGCTGCCGCTGCCCAGCGGTGGCGTGATCACAAAAACGACCGACGGGTTGGCGCGCCGGTATATGTCGACGAGGGCTTCCTGAATGTCGGCTGCTCCGGCGACCGATGCCTGAGTGAGCGCGGGCGTGGGAGAGGGGGTGATGGTAGGAGTTGGCGGCAATGGTGTTGGCGTAGCGGTGGTGGTGGGCTCCGCGTTGGCTGTTTGCTGTGCCTGTACCTGGGCCAGGACAGTGGCGGCAATCGCCTCGGCGTCGGCTGTGGGCGGCGGCGTTTCTTCGCGAGCGCACGCCGAGAGGAAAAGGGCAAAAATAAGCAGCAGATGGGGGAAATATTTGCGCATGGGGCACCTGATGACTGTCAGTATAGCGATTTATCAATGTGAGTTAAGTATAGGGCGTTTTGCCACGCGTACGTAGCGGCGGGAAGGGGCTCGGACGCCAAATTCGGGATTTGTTCAGAAAGGCCTAAGGTGAGCGGCGGCGGCCTCGTTATTGACGGCGGCGTTTCTGGCCTACTGATTCCAGAATTTCTGCCAGGCGAGCGGGCCGTACCGGTTTCTCCAGGTATAGGTCCATGCCCAGTTCCAGCAGGCGCTCGCGGTCACCCTTCAGCGCGTGGGCCGTCATGGCCACGATGAAGGGGCGTTTTTCGGCGGAATACTGTTGCAGGATGTGTTGCGTGGCCTGGATACCGTCCAGCTGAGGCATCTGCACGTCCATCAAGATCACGTCATAGTGGTGGTTTTCCACCGCCTTCAGTGCTTCAACGCCGTTGTTAGCCACATCGGCCTCGTAACCGAACTGCTCCAAAAAGCGCAGGGCGACGATCTGATTGACCTGGTTGTCTTCGGCCACCAGAATCTGCAGCGGATAGCGCTGCGCCAGCTCGTGGTCAAAGCCAGCATCCTTTGGTTCTGCGAACGTCTCGCTCTGGCGACTGGCCTGCTGACCATTTCTGGGCTGTGCCTCGCGCCGATCCGAGAGTTGGGGGGCGACCTCGTGGGGACGGACGGGCACCGTGAAGTAGAAAGTAGAACCTATTTGTACTTCACTTTCCACCCAGATGCGACCGCCCATCAGCTCGACCAGTCGCTTGCAGATGGCCAGACCCAGCCCGGTGCCACCAAACTGGCGTGTGGTGGAGGCGTCAACCTGGCTGAAAGAGTCGAAAAGGAGGTCGAGCTTTTTCTGGGGGATGCCGATGCCGGTGTCGGCGACGGCAAACTGCAGAATCTGCCGGCCATCGTCGCCGGCCGCGATTTGCTCTACGGAGACGCTGACGGAGCCCTCGTGCGTGAATTTGACGGCGTTGCCCACAAGGTTGACGAGCACCTGCCGCAGACGAGCCAGGTCGGCAACTATCAGGGGCGGCACGTCGCTGTCTATTCTCAGGCTGAGGTCCAATCCTTTACGGTCCGCTTTCTCCTGCAGCATATTCAAGGCTTCCATGAGGCAGTCGTGCAGCGAGAACGGACTTTGCTCCAGGTCCAGCTTGCCGGCTTCGATTTTGGAAAAGTCGAGAATGTCGTTGATCAGCGTCAGCAGGGCGTCGCCGCTGCTGGCGACAGCCTGCATGTACTCGCGTTGTTTCGGCGTCAGCTCCGTGCGTTGCATCAGATCGGTCATGCCCACGATGGCGTTGAGCGGGGTGCGTATTTCATGGCTCATGTTAGCCAGAAACTCCGCTTTGGCCCGGGTGGCCTCTTTGGCCTGAGCCGCGGCTATGTGCGCGGCGCGGGTGGTTGATTTCAGCCGCCTGACCGCCTGCTTTAATTCCTGTTCGCGGCTGTGGAGAAGGGTGTACGCGGTGTTCATGTTCTTGACGGCAACGTAGAGCAGCAGGGCGGAAAGGCCCATGTAGGTGAACAGGGCCAGCAGATCGGCGACGGAGTCAGTGGTGGGCGGTGGATAGCTAACAATGCCCTGTGCTTCCAGGTGGTATAGGTAAAGGATGGAGAGCAGACTGCCTACGCCAAAAAAAAGCACGCCGCGCCCGCTGAGCAGGACTCCGGCGACGACGAGCACCAGGAAGTAGCCGGCGCTGTTGACGCTGTAGACGCCGCCAAAATGGTAAACGCTGATGGTGATGACCACCAACACGAAGAAGCTGAGCAAATAGGAGACCAGGGTGGTGTGTCCCTGCGCTGCCAGGTAGATGAAGGCCACGAGAACGACGCCGATAGTCGCCCCCAGGCTGACATTAAACCAGACGTGACTGGGACGCGCCAGGACGAGAAGCGGGGAGACGATGCAGACAGCACCGATGAGCGTGAGCAGCAGATTATAGAGTAGACTCCTGGCCCAGTGACCGTTGTTCGGTGTGAGAATATCGGACAGGAACTGCTTTCGTGACCTATGTGATTGCATCGGTGGTTACCTTCAGACTCTGAGCGTGGCAGCGGAAGTAGATTTGCACCAATTATTTATTATAAGCACGGCGGGCGCCGGTAGCACCTCTCCTTTTGTACTAGGTCAAGCAGGCTGCCTGTCTATTTGTGTGTTGGAAACGACGACGAGGCATCCTGTGTGTCTCTGGCTGTGCACCGCCATACGGCTTGCTGGTTGTGGCGGCGAATCCCGGTAAGATTAGGCGGAAGGAGGAATGTATGATCCAGTTGAGCATCGCGTTCCAGAGTGACAAACGGTTGGCGACATACGGCGCGCTGGCCGAGCTGGTGGAGCGCTATGGCTTTGATACGATTACCGTATACGAGGATTTGATGTTTCAGCCGGCGTGGCAGCCCTTGCTGCTGATGGCGCAGCATACAAAACGCGTGCATCTGGGGCCGGCAGTGGTCAACCCTTATCTGCGGCACCCGGCGATTATTGCCGGAGAGATAGCGTTGCTAAACGAGGCGGCTCAGGGAAGGGCCTATCTGGGGGTGGGGCGCGGCGCGTTCTTACAGACGTTGCATCTGGAGCAGGAGGCCCCGATTACCAGGGTGCGGGAAACGGTGGAGATGGTGCAGCGCCTTCTGCGTGGCGACCGCACGCCTTACGAGGGTCGGGTATTCCAGGCGACGGAGGAGGCTTATCTGCGTTGGGAGCCGCCCTACCGTGAGATCCCGCTGCTGATTGGCACGTGGGGACCCAGGATGGGCGCGTTGGCGGGGCGCGTGGCCGATGAAGTGAAGATCGGCGGCTGCTGGAATCCGGATTTTGTGCCGTTGATGCGCCAGTACGTGGCGCGCGGGGCGCGCGAGGCGCAACGCGACCCGCAAGAAGTGGGCATTTGTGTAGGGGCGGTGACGGTCATCGACGAGGATAGGGCGGCGGCGGAAGCGCTGGCGCGGCGCGAGGTGGCCATGTATCTGCCGGTGGTGTTGCGGCTGGATCCTACGTTGCAGGTCGCGGAGCAGGAAGCGGCGGCAGTGGTGGCTGCAGCCGAGCGCGGAGACGCGGACGCGGCGGCGACGGCTATTTCCACAGAGACGTTGCGGCGGCTGGCCTGTTTCGGCACGCCGGAGGACGTGGTGGCGCAGGTGGAAGCGCTGGCGGCGGCGGGCGCCACGCGTATAGAATTCGGGACGCCGCACGGGCGCGACGAGGCAGCGGCGATTCGTTTGTTGGGCGAGCGCGTGCTGCCCTACTTTGAGAAGGAGGTTTGAGGTGGACGGACGGTTACAGGTGCTGGGGCAAATTGGAGCAGAAATGGCGCAGGCGTTAGATCGCGAGGCGTTACTGAATCTGGCCGTGACGGTGGCCCGGGAGCTAACAGGGGCCACTTATTCCTCGCTTGGGTTCGTACAGGAGGAGTGGATCTTCTGGCAGGCCGGGACGGGCAAACCGCTGGAGGAAATCAAAGGCGTGCGCCAGGCGCTGGGCGAGGGGCTATGTGGCTGGGTGGTGCGCAACGGGCGCGGCCGCCGCAGTGATGATGTGACGCGGGAGGGCGATTACTATGAACAGTACGCCGAGATGCGTTCCGAACTGGACGTGCCCATCAAAACCGGCGAGCAGGTGATCGGTGTGCTGAACGTAGAAAGCCCGAAGGTGGCGGCGTTCGACGAACAGGACGAGTTGTTGCTGCAAATTTTGGCGAGCTACGTGGCCATCGCTGTCTCCCACGGCGTATAACAGCCAATCATCCGCTCTGCCCTTTGCTCATGGCCTCGCTGGCCCGTTCGCGCAGCTCCTTGGTGATCAGGTGTTCCAGCATGAGGTGGATATCTTCAACGTGTTCGATGATATCGCTGGGCACGTGCACGTGGTGATCGACCATGGCGCCCAGCTTTCCGGCGTCGAAGCCCGTAAACCCTACCGTAGCAGCGCCGACCTGGCGCGCCACTTCTATGCCTTGCAGGACGTTGGGGGAGTTGCCGCTGGTGGAGATACCGATGACCACGTCGCCGGTCTGCACCTGGCTGGCCAGCGGCCCGGCGAAGGCGTTTTCGTACCCTTCATCGTTGGCGTACGCGGTGACCAGGGCCATGTTGTCTGTGAGACCCAACACGCGAAAGTCGGGCCAGCCGGCAACGCGCGTGTTCTTGGCCAGGTCGCAGACAAAGTGGGAGGCGGTGGAGGCGCTGCCGCCGTTGCCCATGATAAACACCTGGCGCTGCCGCTGGCGGGCCTGGTGCAGGAGATGAATGACAGCATTGACGGCGGCCTCGTCGATGCCATCCAACGTCTGTTTCAACTGCTCAAAGTAGGTTGGTACGGGGTTCATGATCTTATCTCCCTTCTGTTCAGGAACCTCCCGGCGTTGTCCTGGGGATGGTTCGCGGATGGCGCCCGACAGCGCCAGCTTGCTGGCGCGAGGGCTCTTGTAGCCAGACAATATACCATGATGATAACAACGTGTCTGACAGAGGCAATCAGAGCATCATACGCTCAGGTTTTTTGCGATGAATGAACGAATATTACTGGCCCTCGATTTTGGCGGCACGAAACTGTCGGCCGCCGTGGTGCGCGCCGGGAAACGGGAGTGGCGTGGGCACGACCGCGTTTTTTCTCCGCCCGACGCCGACGCCGAGAGCGATGTGCAGATGATGTTGGGGTTGGCGGACGGGTTGCTGAACGGAGAGAGGCCGGCGGCCATTGGTGTTAGCTTTGGCGGGCCGGTGGATTTTACACGGGGGCTGGTGCGCCTTTCGCACCACGTGCGCGGCTGGGAGAATGTGCCCCTGCGGCGACTGTTGCAGGAGCATTTTGAGGCGCCCGCCGCCGTGGACAACGACGCCAACGTAGCCGCCCTGGGGGAGCAGCAATATGGCGCCGGGCGTGTTGACGCAGCGACCTTTGTGCAACATATGCTGTACGTGACGGTGAGCACCGGCGTTGGCGGCGGCTGGATCTTGAACGGGCGACCCTGGCGCGGCGCTGAGGGGATGGCGGGGGAAATCGGCCACACGGTTGT
>DATHSI010000279.1:0-5641 GCA_035464315.1 Candidatus Sulfomarinibacteraceae bacterium | reverse complement strand
GGGTCTCCTGGCGCTGTTCCTGCTACTGTCTGTCGGGTGGCACGTTTGGCGCACGACGCAGGCGCGGTTGTTGGCGCCGGCATTGGCCGCGCTGGCGCTCCTCAGCCTGCTGTTCCTGGTAGTTGTGCCGCCGGCGTGGCTGGCACTGTTCTACCAGCTGCTCGCGTGGGCCGCCGTCATTGGCATATCCGGGCCCACCCTCAGGGCGAGAGGAACAACGCCAGAGGGGAAGGGGACGTGGTTGGGAACGGCGGCGCTGCTGCTCCCAACCCTCGCCCTATCGGCCGGTCTGCTTTACCAGCTCCTGCCCAATCTCTACGCCATTCTCGGCTGGCCCGGCCCACCCCCACTCACCGGCCTCTTGTTTAATGCCGGCGAGATGCTGGTCATCGGCAGTGTGGCCGTGTGGTGGTGGGCCTTCGGCCGCACTCGCAACTGGCGGCTGTGGCTATGGGCCGCCCTTCCCGCGCTCCTTTTCACCCTCAGCTTCCTGCGCGACCCGGCCATGACCGGCATCCTCGCCATCTGGTCTACCGGGCTGACGCTATTCTTGCCCTGGCCCCTGTACGCGCTGGCGCTGTGGCTCGCCGGCGTCACCCTGTTGGCCGCCTGGGGCCCTCGCCGTCCGCTGGCAATCGCCATGCTACTGCTCATCGCCGCCGGATACGCCCCACAGCTAAGCACCCAGTTGTTCTGCGCCATCATCGCCCTCTGGCTGCTGGCGCGACCCCGGTCCCTGACCCAGGAACAACCGTCTCGCAGCCTACACCCTGCCCCTCTGGTCCTGAGGGCGGCAGAATAGAGCGCCACTGCAGTATTGTTGTGTTATCATAAAAGCATGAATGAACGTTCATTGCGTTCGCAATTGGGAGCGATTTTCCTCGGCTTCCTGTTGCTCGTGCTTGGTTCGGTGGCTGCGACGTCCTGGCTGGTGCAGACCCAGCGCAATGACGCCGCCGTCATTAATCTGGCCGGTCGCCAGCGCATGCTGGCACAGCAAATGACGCGACTGGCGCTGACGGAGCCGGCGAGCCCGCAGCTGGCCGAAACCATCGCCCTGTTCCAGCAGACCCAGACGGTACTTGTGGACGGCGGCGAGACGATAACCGGCAGTGACCGCGCCGTCCGCCTGCCGCCGACAACCGACCCCACCATCCGCGCCGAGTTGGACGAGGTTGCCGCCGCCTGGGCTGCCTTCCAGACTCAGTTACAGCCGGCGGTGGACGGCGAGCACCTGCAGGCCGAATTCCCCGCCCTCCTGGCCAACCTGGACGACGTGGTCAGCGCCTACGAAGCACAGGCGCAGGCCAGAGTAACCCGTTTGCGCTGGGTGCAGCTCGCGTTTCTGGCTGCCGCCTTCCTGCTCCTGGCCTGGGGCTATCGCCTCATCCGCCGCACGCTCATTCAGCCTCTGACCGCCCTGGAGGCCGCGGCTCAGAAGATCGGAGCGGGACACCTGAACGAACCCCTGCCGGCGCTGCCCACCAACGAGTTGGGCCACCTGGGACAATCGATGGAGGCGATGCGGCGCGAAATCGCCGCCCATCAGGGAGCGCTGAAAGGACGGGTGGCGCAGCGCGTCCAGGAATTGACGGCCGTTCTGGAATTCACCCAGGAAATCGTGCGCCAGCTGGAGCCGGACCAGCTGCTGCAGGCCGCGGTGCGTCACACCCGCGCGCTGATACAGGCTGACGCCGCCTCCGTGTGTGTGCTGGACGCCGGCGGCCGTTCCCTGCAATTGGCGGCGGGCAGCGGAGCCAAAAAGAACCTGGTGGGTCTGCGCCAATCGGTTGACCGCAGCCTGGCCGCGCCCGTTCTCCGCGAGCACAAAGCCGTAGTCACCGAAGGAGGCTGCACCAACTGTGGCTTCCTGCGCCAATTTCCCGGCGCGTCCTGCATCGCCGCACCGTTGCAGGTGGGCGGACGGTCCCTGGGCGCCCTGTGCGTGGTGCGCGAGCAACGCCCCTTCGACGCCGACGAGGCCCGCGCCCTGACCCTGCTGGCCAACGCCGCAGCCATCGGCCTACAAAACGCCCGCCTCATTGCCAGCGGCAAGCAACAGGCCGAAGAAAACGCCGCCCTCGCCGAGCGCGAGCGGTTGGCCGCCGAGCTGCACGACAGCCTGGCCCAAACGCTGGGCGCCATGCACCTCAGCGTGGACCAGCTTGCCCACAACCTGACCGCCGGAGAGAATGAAACCGCACAGTCGCGCCTGGCGACGGTGCAAACTCACCTGAAACAGGCCTATGCTCAGGTGCGCCTGGCGCTCACCGGCCTGCGAGAGGCGCCGCCGGACGAGGGAGAATTCATGGCTGAAGTGCTCTCATTGGTGGCTGAGTTTGAGGCCCAAAGCGATGTGTCCGTCCGCGTGGAAGCCGATGACCTGGAGGCGATTGGCCTGACGGCTGTGACCCAGAAACAGGCCCTACACATCGTGCGCGAAGCGCTGACCAACATCCGCCGCCACGCCCGGGCCAGCCAGGTACGACTGGCTATCACCCGCGACAACGGCGCCCTCACCCTGCTGATTGCCGACGACGGCTGCGGGTTCGACCCGGCGCAGGTCAACAGCCGCGACCATCTGGGGTTGACCATCATGCGCGCCCGCGCCGAGCGCAGCCAGGGCCGGCTGGACATCCGCGCCGCACCCGGAGAAGGCACGCAAATCCAGGCCACGTTCCCAGTTCAGACTGAACCCACACAGACCCCGGAGGCTGCCTGATGACCGCCTCACCCGCCCGTATCCTACTGGTCGATGACCACGAACTGTTTCGCGAGGGATTGGCCGGGCTGGTCAACGCCCAGCCGGATCTGACCGTCGCGGGACAGGCCGGGGACGGCCTGGAAGCGTTGACGCAGGCCCGCGATTTGCAACCCGATCTGATCGTCATGGACATCAACATGCCCATTTGTGACGGGTTGGAAGCGACCCGGCTGATCCGCGAAGCGCTGGACGACGTGCGCATCGTCATGCTCACCGTACACGACGAGGACGAGAAGCTGTTTGCCGCCATCCGCGCCGGCGCCAACGGCTATATGTTGAAAGACACCAACTCCGCCAACTTTTTGCGCGGCATCCGCGGCGCCCTGGGCGGTGAAGCCAACCTGCCGCCCAAACTCGCCGCCAGCCTCGTCGAAGCCTACGCCGAACTCGCGGCCCAGACCAGCCGGCAGGTAGTAGCCGAGGACAATCCTGACCTGACCCCCCGCGAACTGCAAGTGCTGGATCTCATCGCCACCGGCGCCTCCAACCAGGAAATCTCCGACGAGCTCTCCATCAGCATTCACACCACCAAAAGCCACGTGCGCAGCATCCTCAGCAAGCTGCACGCAGCCAACCGCCGCCAGGCCACCCGCCTCGCCGCCCGCCGTGGCATTCTGGGCGCCACGGAGTAGGGGCGAGTAAGTCCGCCTGGGATTGAAACCACCAGGCTACGAGGATCAAAGCCGACCAGGCGGGGATCGGTGACGCTTATGTCAACACGTTTTAACGTGTTTGCGCCTCCTGGCTGCTGATTTCAATCGGCAGCGCCTCTTCATCAACGCGAGGCCGCCCGCCGCCCAATCTCCTCGCGCACCACCGGCGCCACCTTCGTCCCAAACAATTCGATAGAGCGCAGCACCTTATCGTGCGGCATGGTGCCAATCGTAAACTGCAACAGCAGCCGTCCGTGGTTGAAGATCTCATGCTGGTACAGGATCTTCTCGATGATTTCGTGCGGGCTGCCGATGAAATTGGCCCCCTCCAGCGTGGTCGATGCGTCATACTGCGCCCGCGTCAACGGCGCCCAGCCCCGCTCGCGCCCGATGCGGTTCATCATCAACTCGTAATAGGGAAACGCCTCGTCGCGCGCCTGTTGGGCATCGTCGGCAATATAACCGTGCGAATTGATGCTCACTTGCAGTCTGGACGGATCATGCCCGTGACGGCGCACCGTTTCCCAATACAGCTCCACCAGCGGCGCAAATTGCGCCGGGCGCCCGCCGATGATAGCCAGCGCCAGCGGCAGCCCCAGCCGCCCGGCGCGCACCACCGACTCCGGCGTGCCGCCCACCGCTATCCACACCGGCAACGGCTGCTGCTGCGGGCGCGGATAGACCCCCTGCCCCGTCAACGGCGCTCTGTGTTTGCCCGACCACCGCACCTGTTCGTTCGCCCGTATCTCCAGCAGCAGCTCCAGCTTTTCTTCAAACAGCTCATTGTAGTCGTGCAGATCGTAGCCAAACAGGGGAAAGGACTCGATAAACGAGCCGCGCCCGGCCATGATCTCCGCGCGCCCGTTGGACACGAGGTCCAGCATGGCAAAGCGCTGAAAGACGCGCACCGGGTCGTCGGAGCTAATCACATTCACCGCGCTGGACAGCCGGATGTGCTCCGTGCGCGCCGCCGCCGCAGCCAACGCCACTGACGGCGCCGAGGAAATAAAATCCGGCCGGTGATGCTCGCCCAACCCAAACACGTCCAGCCCCACCTGATCCGCCAGCTCAATCGACGCCAGCAAATCCTGCATACGCTCCCGCGGCGTAATCATCTCCCCCGTCTGCGGATCCGGCGTCAGCTCCGCAAAGGAGTACAGACCCAGTTCAAATGGTTGCCGGTTGTTGCCGGCGCCGCTGCTATTTGCCATGATTCACTGATCCTTCTCTGTGTGCCTATCAACCAAAGCGGACTCCCCGGCTAGTCGCAGGGACGCCCGATGGTACTCCCGCCCCGTAGCGCTGGCAAACGCTCTCTCAGGAGTGCGCCCGGATCTCGCCCACCGCCTGCACGTCCACGGGCACGCCCTCCAGCTCCCTGGGCACCAGGTCCGCCGCTGCCAGCTGGCTTGCCGGGACCTTGCGCGACACCATGACGACGATGCCCACGTCCCCGGTCGCTGCGCCTCTGCGGCGTACCAGGCCCACACCCACGCCGACCACGTTGGCCCGGGCCATCAGCGCCTCCTCGTGCGTCCGCTTCACCGCCTGCACGCGCGCCAGTCGCTCCTGCTCCGAATCTCCGTGTGATTGCTCGCTCACAGCGTCACCTCCAGGCTATCCAGCACCAGGTCTATGGGGTTGAAAATCGTAGACTGCGACGAACCGGCGAACAAGAGCCCCACCGCTTCCTGTGAGTCGGCAGCGACCAGCAGCGAACCCGAATCCCCACCTTCGGACATCGGCGTGCTCACGATCTGATTTTCAAAGCGCGCCACCCGGCCCACGCCGAAGTTAACGTTCACCGTCGCCTCCAGCACCGTAATCGTGCCTTCAGTGAACCCCGTCGTGCGCCCCGACTTGCGCACCGCCATCCCCAGGGCCGCCGGTCGCGTCCCCGCCACCTCGCCGATCTGCAAAATTTCGTCCCGCACCAGCTCATCCTGCATGGGGCGCGCCACCGCCGCGTCCACCAGGTTGCTGGCCTGCTGGTTGACCTGATAAGTGCGCAACCGGTGTTTGGATCCCACCAGCACCGCCAGCGCGCTCAGCACCCCGGCAACGGCCGAAGCGATGCTGCACGTAGGCGGCGCCGCGTTGAACTGAATGGGCACGAAGCGCAACAGATCGGCGATCACATCCCCAGGCACGTTGCCCCCGTCCGCGCCGCCCGGTTGCAGCACCGGGTCGCCGGCCTGGGCGTCGTTGCTGTTGGCCAGCACGT
>DATHSI010000278.1:0-3241 GCA_035464315.1 Candidatus Sulfomarinibacteraceae bacterium | reverse complement strand
CGCTGGGTGAACCCCATGGCCTCGATTATCGACGGATACCGCACCGTGTTGTGGGGTACGATTTCGGTCGAGGGGATTGTGAGCCAGGGGCCGGCGACCATGGATCCGGCTTATCTGTTGCGCACCTTTGTGACAGCATTGATTGTGCTGGTGATCGGTTATGTGGTTTTTGCCCGCACACAGCATCTTTTCGGCGAAACGTTATGAAGTCAACGCGCTCGCCACGCCTTACCTACAACTAGACCACGCTGCCTGTGGTTCCCGTGGCTACGGGCTATACTTGTAGATAAACGGTATTGTTGCTTATGTTTCATCGTCGCCTGTTTGTATTGATTTCAATAGTAGCGGTTTTCATCCTGGTTCAGGGGTGCGCCAGCGATCCTTCTGATCGAGAGCAGGGCCAGGTTGGCGGCGGTCCGGGCGGGCAACAGGTCGCTGCTGCCGCCAGCAGCACCGACACCGCGACTCCGCCGCCGGCGACCTTTACGCTGGTTCCCACCGTCACGCGCACGCCTACCCCCGGGCCCAGCAGCACGCCGACGAGCACCCTGACGCCGTCATCGACGCCTACAGACACCCGCGTGCCCACGGCGACGCCCACGAGCGAACCGCAGTCCAATCCCTTCCTGGCCAATTATGGAACGCCGGAGAAGTACCTGACGGCTACGCCGCCGACGCCGATTCCCACTCCCGTCCCTCGCTTTGAACTGCCGCCGGGTGTGACCAATATCCTGTTGCTGGGTAGCGACAACCCGATTGGCAGCGGCACCGGTAATACAGATACGATCATCATCGCTTCCATCAACCGCGAAACGAGGTCCGCTTCCATGGTGTCGCTGCCTCGCGATCTATACGTCTATATTCCGGGGCGCACCATGCACCGCATTAACACCGCTATGCCCCTGGGCGGCGTGCAGTTGTTGAAAGATACGATTCTGTACAACTTCGGCGTGCCCATCCATTATTACGCCAGAATTGATTTTGACGGCTTTGAGACGGTGGTGGACGCTGTTGGCGGTGTGGACGTTCCCGTCAGTTGCTCTTTTGAGGATCACCGCCTGATCTCGCCTGAGCTGGATCCCGAGGACGTGGACAGCTGGGAGCTTTACCGGGTTGATCCAGGTGTTGTCCATATGGACGGCGAGACGGCGTTGTGGTACGTGCGTTCGCGCGAGGCTGTGGAGTCTGACTGGGGCCGTTCCAAGCGACAGCAGCAGGTGTTGCGCGCCATCCTGCACAAGGGTGTGGATGTCGATCTCCTGCCTGAGATTCCGTCACTGTACAGTACCTATCGGGATACGGTGGACACCGACCTGGACATTGGCCGTATTCTGCAACTGGCAACGCTGGCTCCAGCCGTGCGCGATAATGGTATGCAGCAATTGTATATTGTGGGCAATCAGCTGCAGCCCTGGGCCGTGCCCGATGCCCAGCCACCGATGAACGTGCAGCTGCCGCGCTGGGAGAATATGCAGTACACGTTCAGCCGTCTGTTCTCGCCGCCAGCGCTGAACAGCGGCAGCCGCGCGCCCGTCTACGTTGAAGTTGTGAATGGGACCAATAACCCCGACCTGGCGTTGCTGGCTGCTGATAACCTTTCCTGGTATGGCTTCGCGCCAATTATCACCGACGCCGACCGTGACGACTACGAGACGACGACTATTTCTTACTACGGGGACAACTTAAAAGGCGCTTTCGGGAATCTGTTAAGCTGGATCTTCGACCAGCGGGAGAGCGACGTCGAGCTGATACCAGATACCCCCTACGATTACGACTACCGGGTGGTCTTGGGCGCCGACTATGATCCCTGTGTCAACCACCTCTATGCGCCCAGGTAACCCCGTTCCTTACTGGAGCGGATACGCACCAACCTGCTAATTCATAGCCGGGGCCGGCGCCAGAAAGCGCCGGCCATTGCTCTATAGTCGACTTTGGCGTATGCTCGTGCCATCAATCCCCATGTGCGAGCGGCGCTGAATCTGTATGCCAGGACAGGCGGGCGCCGCGCGCCCGGGTTTCTCCGTGGAGGGTGATCATGACAGACACTGCTGTAACGCTGGAGCAGAGCCCACCCGTTGGCGATGCCGAGTACAGACGGCGCATCCGAGCCTGGACGATGTATGATTGGGCCAATTCGGCCTTTGCCACCACCATCCTGGCAGCCGTCTTACCCGTCTACTACAGTCAGGTCGCCGGCGCCACCTTGCCCAGCGCGGCGCGCGCCACTGCCTACTGGAGCGCGGGTCTGAGCATTGCCCTCTTGCTCACAGCCGTCCTCTCCCCGATCCTGGGCACCGTCAGCGATATCATGCGCGGCAAAAAGCGCTTCCTCAGCCTTTTCCTGGCCATTGGCGCGCTGGCTACAGCGATGATGGTGCTGATTGACGCCGGCGACTGGTTACTGGCCTCTGTTCTGTTCATCATTGGGCGTGTGGGCTTCAGCGGTTCTATCGTTTTCTATGACTCGTTGCTTCCCCACGTCGCACGTCCGGAGGACCAGGACGAAGTTTCCATGCGGGGCTACGCCCTGGGCTATCTGGGTGGCGGGCTCCTGTTGGCGATTAACGTCCTCATGATTTTTACGCTGCCCGGCACCTGGGGACCGCGGCTTTCCTTTCTGAGCGTCGCCATCTGGTGGGTGGTTTTTTCCATCCCGCTATTGCGCGTAGTGCCCGAGCCGCCGGCGGCAACGGCTGAACTGGGACCCGGCGAAACGGTGCTGTCGGCCAGCTTCAAGCGGCTGCGGCAGACGTTTGGCCACTTACGTCACTACCGGGAGTTGTTCAAATTCCTCATAGCCTTTCTCATTTACAACGATGGAATTGGCACCATCATCGGCGTGGCCGCCATCTACGGCGCGGAGTTGGGTTTCGGCAGCGTGGAACTGATCATGGCCATCCTGCTCGTGCAATTTGTGGGCATTCCGTTCAGTCTGGTCTTTGGCCGTCTGCCTTCCGCGGGCGAGAAGCGGCGTCCTTTCTTCCTCGCTTTTGTCCTTTTCAACATGGTAGCGTTGCCGGTCACAGGCGCGCTTGGGGCGCGCCTTCTGCCATCAGACGTTGTGGGCGCGCCACCGCCGGATCTGCCGGCGACAGCGACGGCGGTCGACGAAGGCCTGTACGCGGCTACGGGTGACGCGTTCGATTTTGATGGCGCGTGGGAGACGACGGCGGTGGCCGCGGAGCTGGTGGGTGAGGGCGAGCCGCTTACTTATCTGGAGGCGGACGCGCCGGGCGAGGCC
>DATHSI010000277.1:0-14621 GCA_035464315.1 Candidatus Sulfomarinibacteraceae bacterium | reverse complement strand
CCCCAGCCGCCGCCGCCCGGCGTCTCCACCGATAGCAGCTGCGCTTCGTCGAGGGGGACCGCGATTTTACCCGGTAGCCGTTGTTCCTGCCCTTCTCTCAGCACCCGGTTTCGGCCGGGCGCGCCGGGCTCGCCACCCATTAGACCGTATGGCGCCCGCTTGCGACGCTCGCTGGTGAGCGTGACGGTGACCGGGGTGAGGAACCGAATCTGGCGCACGAGGCCGTCGCCCCCGCAGTGCTTTCCGCGGCCTCCAGAGCCGTGACGCAAGCTGTACCGCTCAACGCGCAGAGGGAAGCTGTACTCCAGAGCTTCAACCGGTGTGTTGCGCGTGTTGCTCATGTGCGCGTGCATCCCGCTGCCGCCGGGTCCTTGGGGCCCGCCGCCAATGCCGCCGCCCAGCGTTTCATAATAGGCAAAGGGAAAGCCTCTGTCGACGCCGCCAAAAGTGAGGTTGTTCATCGTACCCTGGCTGGCGGCGGGAATCAGATGGGGAACAGCCTGAGCCAGCGCGCCAAAAATGACGTCTACAATTCGCTGCGACGTCTCCACGTTACCCGCAGCTACGGCGTGAGGCGGCGCAGGGTCCAGCAACGATCCCGGCGGGATTTTCATGGTCAGGGGCGCGAAAACGCCTTCGTTCATTGGCAATTCCAGCTCTAGCGAGGCCAACGCCACGCAGCGGACACAGTAAACCAGCGCTGCCTGGGCAATCGCTGTTACGGCATTGAGGTTGCCGCGAACGGCGGGCGAGGTGCCCTGGAAATCGGCGCTTAGTTGCGAGTCCTGGATTTCAATCGAGACCTGGATAGGCACGGGCCGGTCGTCCTGCCCATCGTCATCAAGGTAATCGGTGAACGAATAAGCGCCATCCGGCATCTGCGCAATTGCCGCTTCTGTCAGCCGTTGCGCGTAGGCGATCAGTTCGCCCGCCTGTCGTTGCGCTACGTCCAGGCCATAACGGCGCACAATCTGTTGTAGACGCCTAGCGCCGGTATCGTGAGCAGCCAATTGTGCGTCAAGATCGCCCGCTCGCTCCACCGGCGTGCGCACGTTGCGCAGCAGAAGCTGCCAGACCGCTTCGTTGCGCTGGCCTTTTTCACTCAACTTGAGAGGCGGAATGATCACCCCTTCCTGATAAATTTCCGTCGAGAGGGGCATTGAACCTGGCGTCATGCCGCCAACGTCGGCGTGGTGCGCGCGGCTGGCAACGAAGAAGTCGGGCTGCGGCGCGCCGCCCTCGTTTTCACTGCTGTCAGGCGCGCCCTCAGGCTCGATGAACACGGGGGATACAAGCGTGATGTCGGGCAGATGCGTCCCCCCCAGGTAGGGATCGTTGAGTATGACGACATCGCCTGGGCAGAGGGGCGAGCAGGCCTCTATTGCTGCGTGCACCGAGGCGGGCATTGCGCCCAGATGCACCGGAATGTGGGCGGCTTGGGCCAGCATGCGCCCATCGCCAAGGAATAGGGCGCAGCTAAAATCCAGGCGCTCTTTGATGTTGGGGCTATAGGCGGCGCGACCGAGGGTCAGACCCATCTCCTCGGCGACAGAGGCAAAGAGATGGTTAAAGACTGATAGGGTAGCCGGAGCGACCATAGTCTGTGGTCAGGACTCCTCGTCCGTGAAGATGGGTAGGTTTCCCAGAGAAACGATGCCTGACCAGTCCTGCTCGCCTTCGGTGAAAACGGCGGCGACGCTGGCTACGTTGGCCTCCGCCTTCGCCACGATCTTCTTCATCCCCTCCAGGGTGCTTCCTGTGCTAATCACATCGTCTACGATGATCACGCGCTTGCCGAGAATCAAATCGTGGTCTTTTTCGTCAAGGTAGAGGGTCTGCTCGCGCCCGGTGGTGATCGAAACGGTTTCCGCGCTAAGGGCATCTCCCATATACGTCTTGTAGCTCTTGCGCAGCACGACGTAGGGCAGGCCCATCAGGGCGCTCATTTCGTATACCAGAGGCATGCTCTTGGCCTCTGCGGTCAGCAGCACATCGGCGGTAGTGTCCTTCAATCGTTCGGCGAGCGCCGCCGCGGCGGCCTTGGCCACGTAGGTGTCGCCCAGCATATTGAAAATCGCAATCCGGATGCCGGGCGCCACCTCAAAGAGAGGCAGGTGGCGGGTGAGGCCGGCGACGTCAACCGTATAGATCTCGCGTTTGCTCATGAACATCGTCTCCTTATTGAGAGTAGCCCGGTTAGTGTATCCACTCGATGGAACAATGGCAAAAGTGGTCGCTCTTGGTAAATGCAACAGCGCTGCTACAATCGGAGGTTGTGTGATCAAGCGTCGTTTAGTGAAGGAGTATCCATCGATGAAAGCCATTGTGGTTCACCGGCAGGATGGAAAGCCGCTTCTTAGCTGGGAAGAGGTGCCGGATGTCAATTATGGAGCAGACGAGGTCTTGCTGGAGGTGAAAGCCACGGCTGTCAATCGCGCCGATCTTTCGCAAGCGCGCGGGAACTATCCGCCGCCGCCCGGCGTCACAGATGTGCTGGGTCTGGAGGCTGCCGGCGTCGTCGCCGCCGTGGGCAGCGAAGCGCAAGGGTGGCAGCTGGGTGATCGCGCCTGTGCGCTGTTGCCCGGCGGCGGTTATGCGGAGCAGGTCGCTGTCCCTGCAGAGATGTTGCTGCGCGTGCCGGACGATTGGAGTTTCGAACAGGCCGCGGCAATTCCGGAGGTGTGGCTCACGGCGATGGTTAACCTCTTCAACGAAGGCCGGTTGCAGGGTGGGGAGAGTGTTTTGATTCATGCCGGCGGCAGCGGTGTAGGCACGGCGGCTATTCAACTGGCGCACCACGAAGGAGCGCGTGTCTTTATCACCGCGGGGACGGACCAGAAGTTGGCGCGAGGGCACCAACTGGGAGCCGAATTAGCCGTCAATTATAAGAAAGAGGATTTCGCGGAGAAGGTGCTGGCGGCAAGCGGAGGGAAGGGCGTGGATCTGATTCTCGATCCGGTTGGAGCCGACTATGTGGCGCGCAATCTCCGTGTGTTGGCCTCCGGCGGGCGCCTGGTTCAGATTGGCCTGTTGAGCGGGCGAAAAGCGGAGATTGATCTGGGGCTTGTGCTGGGCAAGAGTCTTTCGATCAAAGGCTCGCGACTGCGACCGCGGCCTGTGGCTGAAAAGATTGCGATTACCGACCAGTTCCGCACGCGCTTCTGGCCCCTTCTGCAAAAAGGTGTCCTGAAACCGATCATCGACGCCGTTTTTCCGCTGCCAGATGCCGGAGAAGCGCACGAATATGTGCGTCAGAATCGCAATATCGGAAAGGTCATTTTGCGCCGTAACTGACGGCGGCGGTACTCGTGTGTCCTAGGGCAGGTGGACCAGCCTGCGCAGAGCGGGCGCGTCCAGGAGGATTAGCTGCCGCCCCTTCACACGCACCCAGCGAGCGCGCCGGAAGCGGCCCAGTGCTTTATTGATGCTGACGCGAGTGGCGCCCGTCATCTCCGCCAGATCGGTCTGGGTCAGCGAGATGTCGATGAGAGTGCCCTCGGGTGTCTCGCGCCCGTGATCCGTGGCCAAGCGCAACAGGGTGCGCGCCAGCCGCCCGTTTAGATCGAGGAAGAAAACGTCGCTGATCTGGTCGTTCAGCTGCCGAATGCGCTTGGCCAGGGTGTGCATCACGTGGTACGCGAAGCGCGGATTTCCCTCCATGAAACGCACAAACTCATCACGGTGCAGCGTCAGGGTTTCCGCCGTCACAATGACTTTGGCCGTGGCCGAGCGAGGGGCATCATCAAGCAACGCCAGCTCGCCAAAAAAATCACTGGCCCCCAGAATGGCCAACAGTACTTCCTGTCCGTCAGCTGTGCTGTGGGTGATTTTGACTTTGCCTTCAACAATGATGTAGAGAAGCCCGCCAGGATCGCCCCTGTGAAAGATGATCTGATCCGCTGTGTACCGGCGAGGCACAAGGCGACCGGCGAGGTCGGCGGTTTCTTCCTGGTTGAGGCGGCTGAAAAACGGCACCGTTTGCAGTGCCGCCTGGGCCTGTCCTGGTTGGCCGCGCATTTTCCCTCCCTTATCTGATCCTATCCGCGTCCGCTAATGAATTTGCGCCAGCAGCAAGCGCTCGGCGCGGCTAAGCGCTTGCCGGACCCGGTCATGGTTGGCTGCCGGGCCGCCGCCCTGAGCATAGGTCCCAGATCCGCCGCCCGCGGCATTGCCCAGAACCTGCAGCGCGGGTTTGAGCAGCTCGTTCATCTGGCCCGGCGCATCGTCTGCCCTGGCAAATATGAGCTGGGAGCTTTCTCCGGAGAGGCCGAACAGAGCCACGGCGCCCGAACGGCTGGCGATCTGTTGCGCCAGGCTGCGCACATCGTCCGCGGACCGTTCGTCAAATACGCGGGTCACAACGCGCACGCCCTGGTTCTCAGGCGCCGCCGCCAGGAACTTTTCGGCAAGCAGGTCCATCGTCTCAGCCTGAAGCCGTCGCGCCTGCCGCCGCGCCTGTTTCAGCTCGTCGCGCAGGTTAGCCACGGCGTTCTCCAGTTCATCCGACGACGTTGTAAATTCGGCTGACAACCGCTTCACCACACGATTCTTATGACGATAGTCAAACAGGGCACGCCGCCCGCAGCAAAACTCGACGCGCAGCTGGTTGCGCCGTCGCTCCACTTTGACGATCTTGATGATGCCCACAGCGCCCGTACGTGAGACATGCGTTCCGCCACAGGCCGTACGGTCGAATTTCTCGATTTCTACCAGGCGCAAGGTGTCGCCATCCAGCTCCGGTATTTTGCGGAGCGCCAGCTCCTCTGCATCGCTGGCCGAAATCATGCGGATGCGAACAGGCCGATCTTCCCAGACGATCTGATTGGCCAGCAGTTCAGCCTGTTCGATTTCCTCCGGCCGTAGCTGCTCTCGGGCGAGGTCAATGGTGACGCTGTTGTCGCTCAAATGAAAACCGACGGTACGAGCGTCTGCGGACTGGATGAAGGCCTGCGACAGAATATGCTGGCCCGTGTGTTGTTGCATATGATCGAATCGGCGGTCCCAGTTGATTTCACATTGCACCGCGTCCGACCACACTTCACCGCCCATAAGGTGAACGATAGCGCCATCCTCCTCACGGATGAAGACGTCGCGCACGGGCGCGCCGTTGATTGAGCCGCGGTCAGACGGTTGACCACCGGACGTGGGATAGAAGTAGGTTCGGTCCAGGATCAGTGCTGTGCGGTGTTCATGACGAAACCGCTCCACGACTGCAGCATCAAATGTGCGAGTGTAGGCGTCTTTGTAGTAGAGGCGTTCGGTCATTTGTCGGCTGGCGTCTCATCCTCATGCGAGAAGCGTTCGGTAGGTAACGTGAAGTTGAATCGCGCGCCACCGCCCGGGGCATCGTCAACCCAGATCTCACCTTCGTGCGCCTCTACTGCCAGGCGGCAGAAGGCCAGGCCCAGGCCCATTCCTTTCGGCGCATTTTTGCCCTGTAGTCGACGAAATTTGTCGAAAATGACTTTGCGATATTGAGGCGCAATGCCCGTTCCCTGATCGCTGATGGAAACCAGGAGCTTCGCTTCTTTGCGACCCGGCTCTACTTTTACGATTATTTTGCGCGTCTCTGGTGTGTATTTGGAGGCGTTGTCCAGGAGGTTGATGAACACGCGGCTGATCATGTCGCTATCGACGTACACTTCGGGAAGATCCTCTGCCATGTCTATCTGCAAAGTGACGTGCCGCCGTTCAAGAGCCGGCTGCACGATCTCCTGGGCGTCTTCAATCAGCAGATCTATCTCAACAAATTCAGCCTCGGTAATAGAGTGCCCTGCTTCCAGATGTGTGATATCGAGGAGAGAGCGAATAAGGGTTTGCAATCGCCGGCTGCTGCGCGAGGCGATGTCGACGATGGAATCCAGAATCGGGTCGCCGTCCGGCGGCAATTCGTAGCGCATGAGCTCCAGACTGGATATGACGTTCCCCAGCGGACTTTGCAGATCATGCACCAGCATTGCCATCAGATCTTCGCGCATTTCCTCCAGCTCCACCTGTTGCGAAATGTCACGATAGATCCACTGTAGTAGCTCGTTATCTCCGGATACCGTCCGTTTGGCGTAGCCCTCCACCGGAATCTGCTTTTGGGCACTGGTCAGAATTTTGGCCGTAAAGCGCTGTGCTTCATGGAGTCCAATGGTTTCCAGGCGAGGCACGAGTTCCCGAACTTCTCGCTCTGGGTGCAGGGAGAAAATCGGCAGGCCCAATAACTCTTCCCGTTCATAACCGAGAAAATTAAGCGCGCGGCGGTTGGCCTCGACAATGGTTCCGCTCTGATCGGTCAACAGAATGGGATTGACGCTGTCCTCGAACAGGCTCATGTAACGCGCCTCAGCCGCCTGAGTGCGCGCGAATTGCTGAGCATTGGCCAGTGCGCTGCTGGCCAGGTTAGCCAGATTTACCAGCAACTGCAGGTCGTCATCGGAGAAGGTTCCCTGCCGAGGGTTGATGGCCTGGATGGTGCCCAACACCTCGCCTTTCACCTGCAACGGGGCGCAGAGCAAGGCTCGTGTATCGTGCCCGGTGCGCCGGTCGGCGCCCGAGAAGAAGCGTTCGTCCCTGCGCGTGTCCTGAACCAGAGCCGGTTTACCGTGCTCCATGACCCAGCCAGAAACGCCCTGGTTTGACGGAAGTCGCAGACCGAGGATTTTGTCGCTGCCAATCCCTTCAGCTACTTCGTAGACCAGTTCGTTCGCCCCCTTGTCAACAAGGGCAATGGAGATGGCCTCAGCATTAAGGAGCTCGTTCATCTGCGCCAGCAAGGATTGTAAGATTTGATTGGTGTCCAGGCTGGAATTAATGACTTTACTGGCCTCGTTGAGCAGTGCAGACACTTTCAACTGCCGTTGTGTGTCTTCGTACAGTTTTGCATTCTCGATGGCCACGGCGGCCTGGTTTGCCAGCATCTGCAACAGATTCAGTTCCGCCTGGCTAAAGCGGCGCTCGCTCTGCACCGTCACCAGAATGGCCAGAGCAATCAGATGGTCGTGCGCGGCAAGCGGCAGAAAGAGGGCTGTCTTGATCGGCGCGTCGCGAACGATCTGGTGCAATGGTGAATTCTCGTCAATTTGTTGCCCGCGGACCTGCGCAGGCGCAAGGCGTTCGATGGCTTTGTGTAGCGTGGGGTGCGCCCGAGGCTGGAGGGCGATATCAGCCGGCGGCGCCATGGTCGAGGGATGTACCAACTGTGAAACAAGCTGATGTGAATCGGGTCGCCAGTCAAAAAGAGCGCAGGCGTCCACGTCGACAAAGCGCGCCAACTGTGTGGTCACTCTTTCGAAGGCAACGTCAAGATCCAGGTTGCTAGAAATGGCCGTAGTGGCGCTGACTAATGAGGCCAGCTCTGCGGCGCGTCTTTGACTTTCCTCATAAAGGCGCGCGCTTTCGATGGTGCTGGCAGCCTGATTGGCGATGGCGTTGAGCAGGTCGACGGCTTCTTCGTTGAACTGACGAACGCCGGGTCTGCTCATGGTGAACGCGCCCACGGTACGGTTGCGAATGATCAACGGGGCGCAAATGACTGACCACGGTTCCTCGGCTGTGGCGCTGTCAGGGGACGGCAACCAGCGCTCGTCTTCGCGAGTATCTTCGACAATGGCGGTGCACTGATTGCGCGTGACCCAGGCAAATAGGCCGCGCCGCACAACGTCCTCGATAATGGGATCGTCGTCAACTTTCAATACCCCGTCGCGAAAGATCCAGGCGTGTTGGGGCTGGAGCCGCTCATCGATGACGATAACGCTTCCTGCGGCAGCCTCGACCTCCTCCGTAGCCACTCGCAATACGCGCGGCAGCACGATGTCAATCTCGAGGCCGTCGGCAACGATCTGCTTGAGCATGTCATTGACAGCATAAAGAGATTGCAGCCGATCTGCGTCGCGGCTGGAGCTTCTTGTCATTATCTCGCTGTGGCGTTCGTCCATACCAATTCTAAGTGTATTTTAAGCCCTGAACCGTATCTGTTCAATAAGAAACGAGGATCAGGATTGGGGGGCAGCAGCAGACAGCGCGTAGTGTAGCGCCTCGACCTGAGCCGGCTTGTCGACGTCCATGGCCAGTTCTGGATAGGGGCTGTTAAGAATACGCACCGGTTCCCCGACCAGCTTGCTTGCCTTTGACTCTACCTCGGCCAGGGAAAGCTGGCCAATGAGAAGTTTGAACACCGTCCAGAGACCGACAATGCGCGCCAGCTTCCAGGCCTGTTTGCGCCCGTCGATGAGCGCTTGCCACAGCTCTGGATTGGAGTGAATGACGCGGGTCTTGGCCAACATAAGATCGCCGCCGGCTACAGAGAGGCCCTTGAGCCGCACGAAGGTGCGGTTGGAGTTTGGAAAACGTTTTTCCATGGTTTCTCGCGTGACCACATTGTAGTAGGCCAGACGGTCAAACGGCCGGCAAGCGTCGACAAAGTTGTCAACGATGCTGGCGTTGAGCAAAGGGATATCGGAGGTGCTGAGTAACACCGTCCGTGCCTCTGGATGGTTCGCCGCTACCCACTCGAACCCGGAGCGCATATTCTGCAGAAGTTTGCCCTGCTCGCCCAGAAAGATGGGAGGACGAGTTAACTCCAGAAGCGAAGGTGGCGCCTGGTCTCTGTCCAGCCCGACGACGATGATATCGTCAACGTAACGCGAGCCACGCAGGGCGGCGACGATGTGCTCTAGCATCGTCTGTTGGCCCAGTTGTAGGAGCGATTTCGGTTTTCCTTTGGTATATGGGTAGAGCGGATCGTCGGGCGCAAGCGTACCGCCGGCCGCTACAATGCAATCCATAGGTCCCAGTCCATTTGTTTGTTCTATCCTGATTCTTGCTGCAAATCGTGCACGGTGGGTCGCAGTTCCAGGCCGCGCAACATCTGCTCCAATTCGTTGTTAGTCAACCGGCGTCCCTTTGCCGAGATGGCCGTCAGTGCTGCTTCCATCATGTTGGTGCCGAAAGAGCGACCCTGAAGGCGAGGCGTCGTTGTTAGCACATAGCGCACACCCCGCTGCCGAAAGGCGCTCATGTCATCGGGCGTAGTCGTATTGGTGACGATCACCTTGTCCTGCAGATCGTCGGGCATGTGACGTTTAATATAATGGCAGTCTCCGGCGATGACATCAGCCCATCGGTACCACTTGGTAAAGCGTGGCGTGACCTCGTCCTGTTGCTCGCCGGTTGGATACAGAACGCGAATCGGCAGACGCCCGATGGCCGGCAATAAAAGACGCCCCAAACGTTTTAGATTGGCAAGTGTGCGAATAGGTAATGGCAAGCCAAGGGCGAACATCAGATCGCCACAGACGACGTCATAATTGGCGTCGTAGAACGCCTGCGTCATGCCATAACGGTCGACAGCCGCCGTCAGCAACACGCGTCCCTGCATGTAGCCGTCGCCCAGAGCGGCGACCAGGGAGGAGACGACATCTCGTTCCAGTGTGTTTTTCAAGCCGCTACCGTCGACGACCGGGGTTTGCGACACGCTACGGATTAATTTGTGCGCGGCGTGCAGCGGATACTTCTTGCCTTCCATCTCCACCCACAGGTCGATGCCCCCTACGCCCAGGGCGTCAACTTTGCCGTCCAAAGCGGTGAAGAGGGCAGTCGCGCGGGTGGTGTTGCCGTCGGTGCCTATGCGCTCGACGATGACGGGTTGGTCCAACAGGGTTGTTTCCACGCGCTTGTCGCGGCTCGAACTACCGAGGCTGATGCTGACGGCTACTTTAGCTTTTGAGGAGTTCATGGTCTGATCGATCCCTCTTTCCAGACCGGAAAATAATAGCGGTACGTTCGCTCCTCTACCGGATCCGGTATTGCCTTCTCGTAGGCCGCCAGGGCGTCGATGCGCCCGGCGCCATAGACGTTGTTGGGGACGGCAGAGCCGTCCACGTCGCCGCAGGACTGGGTCGTGGTCAGGGGCAGCGCCGTGTCTGCGATGAGGGCTCTAACCTCTGCCACTTCACCCTGCAGCGCGGGATTGGCCGACAGGAGCAGGGCCGCGAGTCCCGCAGCGTGGGGACTGGCCATACTCGTCCCCTGCATGTACCCGTACCCACTGCCGGGCACAGATGAGCGGATACTCATTCCGGGGGCCACGACGTCGGGCTTGAGCCGGTTGCTGTCATCAACGGTGACCGGGCCGCGGCTGCTAAACAGAGCAATTGTATCGCTGGTGTCGGTGGCGCCCACGCTGAACGCTGCTTCGTAGATCGCCGGCGGATTGGCAACGGTGCCGCACGAAGGGCCGGTATTGCCGGCGGCGGCGACCACGATGATGCCTGCGGCCTGCACGTTCTGTGCAACGGTCTGCAGCGCCGCCGGATCTGTACACCCTTCAGACGGTGGGCACGACCAGGAGTTATTGATGATGTGAGGCGCCTGCAAAACGTCCGGATTCTCACCGGCCAAATCGGTGGGCGCCATGAACCACTGGAAACACTCGGTGTAGGTCGCCGGGGTGCCGACGCCGTTGTCCATATTGCGACAACCGATCCAGCGCGCGTCTGGCGCCATCCCAATCTGGTTTTCGCCCCCGTCGTCGCCGACCATGATGCCCATCGTATGTGTGCCATGGTTACGATCATCACAGGGGGCCGGCACGTCGGGGCCGCAGATGCTGCCACCCTCGTGAATGGCGTCATGCCAGTTGTAATTGTGGTCCGCCTCGCTGCCATCCCAGCCGCGATACTGATTGATGAGCGCCGGGTGCTGCCAGTCGTAGCCTGTGTCCTGACCACCGACGATGATGCCGGCCCCGGTCACGCCTTGCGCCCAGACTTCGGGTGCGCGCACCCGTGCGATGTTCCACGCTGCCGCTTGCGGCTGGAGGGATTCCGTCGTTTCCCCGGTCGCTGGGAGATCCAGCGGAACTCGTGGATTGGCATAGACGTGTGCTACGTCAGAGCGGCGGGCCAGAAGCTGTACTACATTTGCGTCACCGCGAACCCAGATCATATTGGCCACCCAAAAAGAGCGGTGCTCTACACCCATTTGCTCCAGCGCGGCGAGCAGGGGTCGCTGACTTTCCTGCGCCGTCTCCCGCAATTGCCGGACAACAGCGGCGATGCGCTCGGTTCGCGACGGGATGCGGGCAGCGCTATCGACGTCGACCTGTTCTGTGAGGAATACCAGAAACTCAACCTGACTGCTTTCCGCTGTCCTGTCCAGCACCCAGGGATCGACTTTTGATTCCCAGGCCTGAGCGGAGAGAGTGCTTGAGAGAGCGTGACCCTGGCCAGATGTTGCGGTGAGAAGGAGTAAGACCAGCACAGGGAGCGAGATTACCCCGTAGCGAAGCAGCGTTCGTCTAGGCAGCAGGCGTGAATCGGCCATCACGTTCCCCAGTCGCGCAGATAGCGAAAATCGTGCCCCACTGTACGTGCGCTCAGTTTTGGAATGACGGGCAGCGTGCGTTTAAAGTGCGACGTGCGCATCATGCGCAAAACGGTTTTTATGAACGGAGCAGGGAAGCCGGCTGCGATAGCTTCCTCGGGCAGGTAACGCTCGTCGACCAACAGGTAAAGCAAGGGATCGACGGCATCGTAGGTGAATCCGAAATCCCCTTCGTCGGTCTGGCCGGGTATCAGGTCGGCGCTAGGCGCCTTGTCGATGATCACTTGCGGCACGCCGAGAGTGTGCGCCAGTTGGCGGAGCTGTGTTTTGTAGAGGTCGCCGATAGGGTTGATAGCCGAGGCCAGGTCTCCGTACACAGTGCCGTATCCGAGCAGCAGTTCTGTTTTATTGCTGGTGCCAATGGCCAGCGCGTCCCAGGCGGCGGAGCGATCGTAGATGATCGTCATGCGCGCGCGGGCCATGACGTTGCCCTTGCGGTGATCCGTAATGCCCGGCGAAACCTGGAACAGAGGCTCAACAATGGGCGTAATATCCACCGTTTCACTTTCCACGCCCAGATCATCGATGATCATCTGCGCGTGCTCCAGGCTGCTGGGCGAGGAGCTTTCGTACGGTAGGCGCAGGGCCAACACGTTTGACGGCCCCATCGCTTCAGCGGCGAGGTAACAGGAGACGGCGGAATCGACGCCGCCGGAAAGGCCCACAACGGCGCGGTTAAAACCTACTTTGGTCAATTCGGTATAGATGAAGCGGGTTAATACACGCCGGGCGACTTCGGTGTCAATCTGTAACCGCTGCCGGTAGCGGTCAGCAACCTCAATCCTCTCAATGGTGCCCTGGTCGGTCATATTCTCCTCTACGGATTGGCGCACGAGACCGTCGCGATGCATCCGGCGCGGTTGGTGCGCCGTGTGCCGGCGCCTGTGTGTCTGGTCGGGAGCGAGCTGAGTGGGAAGCGGCGCTCTGTAGAGATCCGTTTTCTGTGAAAACGGTGTCCGCGATTTTAACGTTGAGAGTATGCTGGTGCAACGTCACAGTGCCAGGTTTATGGGTCAGGGTTGTACTTCGACAATGACACCCTTGTCGGCCCAATCGTAGAGTTGTACGATGTTGTCGTTGCTCACCAGTATGCAGCCATAGGTAACACGACGCCCCAGGCTGTTGGTCCACAGCAGATTCGAGCCGCCACGGGTGGGGAAGCCGTGGAAGCCGTTCATGAAGTCGCTGGTGGGCACGGGACGGTATATGCCCATGAAGTTAGGCATCCACAGATCCCAGATGCTGGCGTACGCGTTCGGTTCGTGTGTCTGAATCTGGAATACGCCCGGGGCCGTCGGGCTGGAATCAATGCCCGTGCTGACCGGCCACTCCCACTTTAGCGTCCCATTCTCATAAGCCCACATGCGCTGCTGCGCCAGGCTGACCACGATCCGTTTGTTTTCGACGACGGGCAGCGGCAGGAGGACGTCGGGCGAGGGAATGGTAATCGTCTGTCCCCCAAATAGGCCGTCGCCGAGATCCGGGTTTGCGTGCTGAATCCAGGGATACGGCATGCCGTAGTCGTAAGCAATGCTGGAGAGTGTCTCGCCCGGTTGCACGGTGTGTTGCCGATCGTGGTGGTAAACGCGCAGGCGTGTGTGGTAGCTGCCGGAACGGATCGCTTCTGTTACGGCCGCCGTTGCTTCATCGAGTTCGAAATAACGACCGGGTCCCAGGACTTCAGCCTGGCTCTGGAGATAAGCCGCAACACGATCACCGGCGATTTCCCAGGTCGCTGTAGCCGATTGCGTGGTTGCCGGGTCCAGGCTGACCCATTGGCTCCACGTATCAGGCGGCACGGTGCCGCTGACAAGCTCGTCGTTGATGGGGTCGTAGGCCTCTATGGTCACGGGATTGTTAAGACGTTCGTTTAGCTCGGCCACGACCGTTTCCAGCTCTGCAGCCGTTACCGCCGGCTGCACATCGCGCATAACCAGCGCCAGCCGATTTTCCATGACGACCTGCCCTGCATTCTCTTGCAGGTGAGTTACCGTCGCCGGGACGTCGACAGCGCGACCCGTCTGGCCCGGGACAATGCGCGCAGCGCCCTCCACGAGTTGGATGGTGGCGTCGGTAGGCGCAATGTCTACCCGTTGGGCCACACTCTGCACTCCCTGCTCGGCGACAGCGGGGTCAAAGTGCCAGGTTGGCTCTAGCTTGCTGCGGCCGAAAGCGTGCTGGATGGCCAACTCGATGCTGGGAATCGTGCGACCAAGGCGATAGGCGGCAAGCGCCGTTTCGCGTGCATCGAGAATGAGGCCCAGGCTGGTCGGACGCAGGGTGTGCGCCTCTCCGTCCCCGGCATCCAGCACGATCTGGCGCGATTCCCAATTCTGTTCCAGTTCGCGTGTTGCTTCCTCAACGCGCTGCCCGCCGAGGCGCACTCCCAGCGTGTTGACGCCTGGGATAATTCTCTCGCGCTGGTAGGAGTAGAGGCCGCCCAGGACCACGGTGCCGCTACAGACAAGCACCAGGAGCGCCAGCAGCACGACCCAGGGCCAGCGGCGGCGCGTTGCGGGCCGCGATGGCGCAGGGATGTGCACGGGAGGCGGCGGCGCCTGCCGCGGCCCTGCGGGCTGCTGTCCCTGTCCGGCGTAGCGCTGGGGCCGGTAGTAGATGGTCTCATGTTCTGCTCTTGGTGTCTGTCGCCGCGCCATGGCTCCTCTCACCGACTAGATTAGGATTATGCCAGAATGTGATTGGCTGAAGAAGTTTCACTCCGCAGTATAGCAGAAGTTTGCGCGCTCACTCTACGCTTCCCGGTCATCTGGTGCACGATTGTCAGGCGTTGTTCCACAATTTCGGTGGCGCGCCAGACAATTGCACTGCCTCTGCGGCTCTATTTATAGGACGCCTGACAGGCGCCAAAAGTTCCGCCAGGCAGATGCTGCGCGGAGGGCGTGTCAGCAAGTAGAGTGGATAAGGGCCCCAACCCGCTCTGTGCGGCGCAGTTCGTTGTAGCGCGCCACGGCCTTCTTTGTGGGCAGTACATAGCCGGTGACGCCGCGCTCCTCTAATAACTGCAACGTTGCTGGCATGACTTGCAGGCGCCGCACCATGCCGGTACTGAGGATGATGACCTCTGCGCCATGGTCCAGGAGTTCCTCGACGTCCGCCGGCTGCACGCCGGGCCGGTGACGGGTGCCGGTTTCATTCCAATCCCAGCCGCGCGCCCCACCGGGAAAAAGCTTAACGTCTTTGAAGCGACCGGCTCCTTCGACTTCCGTTTTCCCCCAGGAAATATGGGTGAC
>DATHSI010000276.1:0-6148 GCA_035464315.1 Candidatus Sulfomarinibacteraceae bacterium | reverse complement strand
TCCGTGGGGAAGCCGTCGCCCACGAGGTCCGCACAGGACCCGCCCTGGGCCTGGACGCGACTCAGCCGCGCTGCCTGAGGGTTGCCGGTGTCTGGGCCGCTTTGCGGCCCGTTTTCCGGCTCGCTGTAGAAATCAAGCGCTTCCTGGCTGGGCGTGAGGCTGTTGAGCAGGCGCTCGATTTCGGCGCGGTCGTCGGGGTCGGTGTCCGGATCCTGGGCCACCTCGTGAGCGTGGCGCACCAGGCCGGTCGCGCTCTCGCTGATCACGCCGGTGTTCGGTCCCAGCTGCTCGCGCTCCACTTCTCCCGCCAGCACTCTGAGCAATTGGATAATGCCTTCCGCCTCGGTCCACTCGCCGGCCTCTACCTGCCTCTCGAGCAGCTCCAGGTAGCCGGCGGGCGGTAGTGGCGGCATGGTCGTTTCAGCGCCGTCGGCGCGGAATACGGTGATTTGCTCCGGCGTGGGCGTTGGTTCCGGGGTGGCCGTGGCCGTGGGGGCCGGTGGGTCGCCGGCGGCAACCGGCGTTTCGGCGGGCTCCGCGTCCGTTTGGCCGGGATCGGCCGCCGGCTCGGCCGTCGATGTCGCCGGCTCGCCGCTATCGGCGGCGGCGGTGGCCGTCGGCTCATCCGGCTCGTCCGAGCCGCAAGCGACCAGCGAGATCAACAATAAGAGCAATAAAGGGGTCAGGACCATCCAAAAGGGGGATCGTTGTGATTTCAATGTATCTCCAGTGATTTTACAATGTTCAGGGTTTCAAATCGCCGGCAGTATGGCCGGCGGCGGGAATTCTGATCGTAATGGATTTGGGCGGGGGCGCAAATGGGGCAGTAATCAGGGCGATCACAATCTCGGAATTTCTGCCGCTGATATACGCGAATCACCTTTGTTGAAAGCAACCAGCGTTTATCTGTGTTAATCTGCGGCTAGATTTCTTACTTCCGCGTGCGCGGATCTAGAATATCCCGCAGTCCATCGCCAATAAAGTTGAAGGCCATGACCAGCGAGGCGATGGCCAGGCCGGGGAAGAGCCACATCCACCATTGGTCGAAGAACTGGATGCCAATGGAGACCATGCGGCCCCATTCGGGGGAGGAGGGTTCGGGGCCCAGGCCCAGGAAGCTGAGCCCGGCAAAGAGGAGGATGGCGTTGCCGATGTCCAGGGAGGCGTAGACCAGGGCGGGGGAGATGGCGTTGGGCAGCAGCGTGCGCAGCAGGATGTGGGCGTGGCCGGCGCCCAGGCTGCGCGTGGCTTCTACATACTCCTTGCTCTTTGCTTCCAGAATGAGTCCGCGGGTGAGGCGGCTGTAGCTGGGCCAGCGCACGACGATGAGGGCCAGCATCGCGTTGCGAATGTCGGCGCCCAGGGCGGCGGTGATGGCCATGGCCAGGATGATGGTGGGGAAGGCCATGAACAGGTCGGTGAGGCGCATGAGGAGTTCGTCCCAGATGCCGCCGATGTAGCCGGCCAGCGCGCCGGCCAGGCTGCCCACCACGCTGACCACGGCCACGACGACGAGGGCGGCGGGGATGGTGATGCGCCCGCCCCAAAGCACGCGGGTAAAGACATCGCGGCCCAGCTCGTCCGTGCCCATCCAGGCCGCGTTGCTGGGCGCCTGCAGGCGGTTGGAGACGTTTTGGGCCAGGGGGTCGGTGGGCGCGATGGCGGGCGCGAGGATGGCCAGCACGATCCAGGCCAGGACGACGGCGAGGCTGAGCAACACAGCCGGATTGCGGCGCAGGGCGGCGAAAAAGGTATCGCTTTCGGGCAGTTGCTCTTCGCTGAGGGCGGCGAGGTCGCGTTGGGCCAGGGTTGTGTCGGTCAAGGTGTTCCTTTGCGATGCACTTTTCGTGAAATCCTCCCGGAGGTTTGGCGCCGCCCGTTCCTGAGGCGTTCGGCGCGGCGACCTCCGGGAGGATGAAAATGGGTCACTATTAATCCAGCCGGATGCGGGGATCCAGGAAGTAGTAAAGAATATCCACAAAGAAGTTGACGAGCACGTAGATCAGTGCGATCAACATGCTGACGCCCATGATGGCCGGGAAATCCTGGGAGGTGGAGGCGCGGTAGACGTAGCGGCCGAGGCCGGGCCAGGCGAAGATCGATTCGGTGAGCACGGCGCCGGCCAGCAGGTTGCCGTAGAGCAGGCCCAGGATGGTCACCACGGGGATCAGAGCGTTGCGCAGGGCGTGGCGCTGGATGACGTTCCACTCGTGTAGCCCTTTGGAGCGCGCGGTGCGCACGTAGTCTGCGCCGAGTTGCTCCAGCAGGCTGGAACGGGTGATGCGGGCGATGATGCCGGCGACGAAGCTGCCCAGGACGATGCTGGGCAGGACGAGATGGGACACGGCTTCGCGGAAGGTGTCCCAGTCACGGGCCAGCACGCTGTCGATGGTGAACCAGCCCGTGACGCGCGGCGGCGCGTCGGTCAGGAAGCCCAGGCGGCCGGGGCCCGCGGTCCAGCCCAGTTCGGCGTGGAACACGGTGAGGGCGATAAGGGCCAGGAGAAAGACGGGGAAGCTGACGCCGACGAGGGCGAAAGCGCGCACGACGTAATCGAGCAGGGAGTTGCGGCGCAGGGCGGAGATGACGCCGAGGCTGATGCCCATGAACAGGCCCACCACGATGGAGTAGGTAGCCAGCTCCACGGTTGCCGGCAGGAATTGCCGGATGTCTTCAATGATGGGATTCCTGGTTCTGATGGAAACGCCCAGGTCGCCGCGCAGCAGGTTGCCCAGGTAGACGAAGTACTGTTCGACGGGCGAACGGTTCAGCCCCCAGCGCTCGCGGAACGCTTCTACCAGCTCAGGATCGTTGAGCGCATTCTGAGGCAGGTTGGCGTTGATGGGGTCCGCGGGGATGGCGTTGGCGATGATGAAGGATACGACCGTGATGCCCAGAATGAGGGGGATGGCCAGGAGAAGGCGTCGGATGAAGTAAACGGACAGGCTCATGGGCGGGCAAAAGGACGGGCAGCCGGCTCCGCGCCGGCCGCCCATCCTTCATGGGGTTTGCTTACGCTTACTTGCTATTCGGCCCGGCTGAACAGAGCCACGTCGAAGCCCCAATCTGGGTGCCAGAGGAAGCCCTGGATGTCCGAGTTGTAGGCGACTTGAATCGTAGGCACGTTGAAGGGCGCGTAGGCGCCGCTTTCCTGGGCGAAAATCTGCAGTTCCTCAAAGATTTCCAGCCGTTCCTCGGGATCTGCTTCCACGCGGGCGCGGGCGATCAGGTCCAGGATTTCGGGAGGCGCCATATCCTCTGTCCAGTTCGTGCGCTCCAGCGCCACCTTGCCGCCAGGCAGGAAGGAGAGGAAGTCGATGGGGTCCAGGATGTCCGGGCCCCAGAACCAGTAGGCGAAGCCCTGCTGGCCGCTGCGGTACTCTTCCAGCGCCACCTGTACTTCCATCGGGCGCAGCTCCACGTTGATGCCAACTTCGGCCAGGTCGGCCTGGACCTTCTGCGCGTTGGTGGCCAGGGCCACACCGGAGTTGGTGAAGTCGGGGAAGCTGAGGGTGACGTCGAAGCCGTCGGGATAACCGGCGCCGGCCAGCAACTCGCGGGCGCGGTCCAGATCGCGCTCCATGGCGCGGTCGGGGCCGAAGGCGCCGGCGAGGCCCACCCACATGTTGGTGCCGGGCGTCACGCTGCCCGTCCACAGCTCGCGGTATCCTTCGTAATCGAGGGCCAGGCGAATGGCCAGGGCCACGTCCGGATCAGAGACGGGGCCGCCAATCTCGGGGTCACGATTCATGAGCAGGAAATGGGTCCAGCGGTCCAGGTCGCGGAAGATGCTAATGTCGGGGTTGCCCTCCATGTCTGTCACCTGGTCCGGCGTCAGGTCTGTGGCGATGTCGATGTTGCCCGCTTCGAGAGCCACTTTTTGCGTGGCCGCTTCAGACAGATTGACGATGACCACGCGGTCGAAGTAGGGCGGTTCGCCCCAGTAATTGGGGTTGCGCACCAGGACCGTCTCCTCCTGTGGCGTCCAGCTCTCCAAAATATAGGGGCCGGTACCGACGGAGTTCTGGTCCAGGAAATCCTGCCCAGTGTCGCTTTGCGCGGCGTCGTCGGCGTCGGTGCCGCCGGCGGCGCGCACCTCGTCATCGTTGGCGACGGAGAAGGCAGTGTTGACCAGTTCGGCCAGGAAGGAGGGGCGCGGCTCGACCAGCGTAATCTCCACGGTGTGCTCGTCAAGGGCCACCACGTTGGCGAGGTGATCGGAGAGGAAGGAAGGGTTGCTGCGCACGTTTTGCAGGCGGGTGAAGGAGAAGACGACGTCGTCCGCCGTCAGCGGATCGCCGTTGGCGAAGGTTACGTCGTCACGCAGGGTGAAGGTGTAAACGGTGGCGTCGTCCGATATCTCCCACTCGGTAGCCAGGTTGGGCTCGATGGTGTCCGTGGCGTCATCGGGGAAGGTGACCAGCGTATCGTAAGTGACGCGGTGCACCATGCCGCTGGTGGGATTAAAGGCGTGGGCCAGATCGTATGACTCGGTCACTTCGGAGTGGCCGATGACCAGGACCCGCTCGTCCGCCGCTTCCTCAGGGGGATCCTCTGCCGGTTCGTCCGCCGGCGCTTCGTCCTCGGCGTCGGCGGGTGTATCGTCGGCAGGCACTTCTGTGGCGTCGAGGCCGGTGTCTGGGGCCTCTGTGGGATCGGCGGCCGGTGGTGAGCTGGTAGAACAGGCGGCCAAGGCGATCACCAGCAAGATCGCGAGTAGCGTTTCCCCGGCCCGGCGTTTCACAGTCGTCAGGCTCATATTCTTTTCCTCCACAAGTTTTTTACAGGTTGCCCTGTTGGCGTGGATAAGCACGTTCGTGCGATACTATAACAAAACCGACTTTTGGCCAAATGATCACGGGGCGCATTTAGTCTTTCCCTCCCGCCGCCGGCTGGGCGAGCGATGGAAGCCGCGCATACCGTGGCGGTTTGGCCGCGTTACTGTGAGGAACCATATGCAAGAATCAACACGACTGGAGCAATTTCAAACCCTCTTGGACGGCGTTGCCGACGCCGCTTTCTTACCGCCGTCAGCCGATTTGCACTATCTGGCCGCGGTCCCGCGCGAGATTCCCACCTACGGGCGCACGATCCACCCCGGGGCCTGGCTGGAGGGCGCCTGGCTGTCGCCCGACCGCGCACCGGTGCTGGCGTTGCCGCGGATGACGGCGGAGTTTGGCGGCCTGCACGGTGGGGACGACGTCGAGGTTCGGGTGTTGGGCGACTGGGACGATCCGGCCTCGCTGGTGAAGGAGATCCTGGACGGGCTAAACTTGCCGCCGCAGCCGCGCATCGCCGTGGGCGAGGAGACGGCGGGCGAAACGCTGGTGGCGCTGCAGGCGCTGCTGCCCCAGGCCACGTTCGTGTCGGCCACGGCCATCCTGCGCCAGATGCGGGTGATTAAGTCGGAGGCGGAGATCGAAACGATGCGCCGCGCAGGGGAGATTACCGTGGCGGCCTATCAGGCGGTTTGCGGCGCGTTGCAACACGGCATGACGGAGCTAGACCTCGTCTCCGAAATCGACTACCAGTTGCGCCGCTACGGTTCG
Organism: Candidatus Sulfomarinibacteraceae bacterium; assembly: GCA_035464315.1. Lineage (GTDB taxonomy): Bacteria > Chloroflexota > Anaerolineae > Promineifilales > Promineifilaceae > JAAYYY01. The sequence continues at coordinate 599 of DATHSI010000276.1, read as the reverse complement.
CTCGGTCCGTCCTTCACCACGTCGCTCTACTGTTCTGGCCCGCGGCACCCTCTGCGCTTCGGCCAGCCGCAGGAAACGTGGCCGCGCAAATTAGAGCCGCCGGTGGCCGTCCTCTTTGACTTCGGGGCCATTCACGAGGGGTTCTGCTACGACTTTGGACGCACCGTCTTCTTTGGCGAACCGAACGCCGAGTACCGGCGTATATACGAGCTGGTGATGGCTTCGCAGGCCGCGGGCATCGCCGCCATGCGCGCGGGGCAGGTAACGGCGGCGGAGGTGGATGCGGCGGCGCGCGAGGTGATCGAGGAGGCCGGTTACGGAGAGACGTTCCGGCACCGGCTGGGCCACGGCATCGGCATGGACGTGCACGAACCGCCGTTCCTCACCGCCGGCGACGACACCGTGTTGCAGGCGGGCATGATGTTCACCGTGGAGCCCAGCATCACGCAGTTCGATACGTTCTCGGCGCGGGTGGAGGACGTGGTCGTTGTGCGCGAGGACGGCGGCGAGCCGCTGACGGATGGTTTTCGCGAGATGCGGGTGGTGGAGTAGAGATAGAGATAGAGGAGACATCCGATTTTTTGGAAAAATCGGATGTC
>DATHSI010000275.1:0-26481 GCA_035464315.1 Candidatus Sulfomarinibacteraceae bacterium | reverse complement strand
AAGGCGGAAATTGTTCTGAATGGCCGGGGCACCATCAGGAGCGCCTCGGACGAATTTGATTTGCCCTCCATTATCAAATTGCAGTACATGGTGAAACGGCCCCGGCCGCGAGTATCTCTCAGCAAACGGGAGGTATTGCGGCGGGATGACTACGTTTGCCAGTATTGCGGGCGGAAGAGCCACCACCTGACTATCGATCACGTCGTTCCCCGGCACATGGGTGGCAAACACACGTGGACCAACCTTGTCGCCGCCTGTTCGCCGTGCAACCGGCGCAAAGGGGGGCGCACCCCGGAACAGGCCGGTATGCAACTGCGCCGGCAACCGTTCGAGCCCAGCGCCTCGGCCCACTATCGCTTTGGCCGTCACCTGGACAGCCATGAGGAGTGGGAACCGTTCATCATGGGCTGGTAAGGGCCATCGACCGGCCTTTTTTTATCAGCCCTGGCGGCGACGGTCAACCTTCGTCTGAGCCTATCGTTCCCCAGCGACGGCGCGCATTTTCTCCGGCCAATTCCATGATGCGCGGCAGCCCCTGCTCAATTAACGTTTCTACCTCGTTCAACATGCGTTGATAGGCCGGTAGTTCCGCCCCGTAAGGGTCGGCGATGCTGTGCCGCTTCCCCACCATCTGGCTCAACATGAAAACCTTGTAGCCCATTTCCGGGAACTCTGCGTGCAGGGCTTCTGCGTGGCCCGATTCCATACACAGAACGAGATCGGCCTCCTCCAGCATTTCCCTGTTGACCATACGCGATTGATGGGAGCCGATGTCGATTCCCCGATCGGCCAGCACGAGGATGCTGTTGCGCGAGGCGCCTCGTTCTTGCGTCGCCCAGGTTCCTGCTGAGGCGACCGTCCAGGCATCCATCCCCTGTTCTTCGAAGTGACGCTGTAACAATCCTTCGGCGACGGGTGAACGGCAGATGTTGGCGGTGCAGACGAAAAGGATGTGTGGCATAGGGTTCCTTGCAAGTCGTCTGAAATTCACGATGATTGCAGCCAGGCGCCACCGGAGCCAGGGTTGCCCAGTTGGGTCTGGCGCGTAACGAATATGCTCCACAGGTATTCTACCAGCCACGCGGGGCGCGGCAATAACCGGTATCATCCGCCTGCTACGAGCCTTCATGACAGATGAATACAGGCTACTTGCAGCGGAATGGCGTGGAGCGATTTCACGATTCGCTCTACAATTGGCGGGAGGAGTTACTATGCGCTTTCCGTGGGCCAATATTGCGCTCTTGTTATTGCTGCTATTGCAGTTGGTGACCGGCTATCTGGGGCTGGTCAACGGGCGCGTGGAGCGCGCCTGGTTGCTCTGGGCGCACGGCATGGGCGCCTATGGCATTGTCTTGCTCTTGCTGTGGAAGGGGGCCATCGTGTGGGACGTGCTGGGACGTGGCAAGCGTTGGCGTCCGGCGCGGTTGGCCTTTCTGGTCCTGGCGCTGCTGCTTGTCGTGGTTATCCTGCTGGGCGTGTTGTGGACCTTTGGCGGGTTGGAGTATGCCTTCGGATTCAGCCTGATCTCGTTGCACATTTATCTGGCAGTTCCCCTGATGATCTTGCTGGCATTCCACGCCTGGCGCATGCGCTGGATCTGGCGCGTGAAGCGCGCGACCAACCGCCGCGCCTTCCTGCGCATGGGCGCCGTGGCCCTCGGCGGCGCGGTGCTCTGGTGGCTGGCGCGCCGGGTGCAGCTGGCGCGGCGCTTCACCGGCTCTTACGAGGTCGGCAGCTATGGCGGTTGGTTTCCGCGCGTCAGCTGGATCAACGACGATCCAAGGCCCATTGAGGCAGAGCAGTGGCAGTTGGTCCTGGATGGCCTGGTGCGCCAACCGTTGCGCCTGTCCTATGAGCAGGCGCGCGAGCTGGCTGGGGAGGAAATGACGGCGACTCTGGATTGCACCGGCGGCTGGTACAGTACACAAGTGTGGCGGGGCATTCCTCTGTCTGGATTGCTGGCCATGGCCGGTGTGCACCAGGGTGCGCGAAGCGTCACCGTGCACAGCGTGACCGGCTACTGGCGCCGGTTCAGCCTGAGAGAAGCGGAGGCGTTTCTCCTGGCGGCGGACGTTGCCGGACAGCCGCTCAGCCACGGGCATGGCTTCCCGCTGCGTCTGGTGGCGCCCGGGCGGCGCGGATTTGCCTGGGTAAAGTGGGTGACGCACGTAACCGTAGACGAAGTAAGCGCTTACTGGCAGCCGCCCCTGCCGCTGCAGTAGCGAGGTGGATTCACGATGGAGCTATTTACCGTCGGCGTCATTGGCGATACGCACGGATTGTTGCGCGCGGAGGCGCTGGAGGCAATCGAAGGCAGTGATTACATCATCCACACTGGCGATGTAGGGGATGGGGCGATTCTGCCGCAACTTGAGGCGGTCGCCCCCACTTTTGTCGTACGAGGTAACGTTGACTACGGCCCGTGGGCGCAGGCTTTGCCCCTGACACGCACGGTGGAAATCGGCCAGTGCCGGCTCTATGTGCTGCACGATTTGCAGGCGTTACAGATAGATCCCGCCGGCAATGGCTATCACGCGGTCCTCAGCGGCCATTCTCACCGCCCGCGCATCGAGCGCCGCAATGGAGTGTTGTACTTGAATCCCGGTAGCGCCGGGCCGCGGCGCTTCCACCTGCCGGCAACTGTGGCGCGCCTCACCGTGCGCGGAACGGAGATCGAGGCGGAGTTGGTGCGTCTCCTGTCCTGATGCTTCCGTCGTCAGCTATTATATCTCCTCCGTTTCGGCGCCCGTGCTGCGGGCGATAAAGTCCCCGGATGATCCCAGTACGCCCGGGGACTTTATTTTGCCTGAAGCTAAGTTTGCCAATGACCGGCGACAGAGGCTATTTTCCTTACGCAGTCTGGCGCCTTATGTTAAAATAGGAGTGGAGAATTACGCCGAGGAGTGAGCAATGGACGTGCGCCGGCCGGCCGTCGCCGGCCAATTCTACCCGGCAGAAGCGAAGACATTGCGGCAAATGGTGCTTGGCTTTCTGCATGAGGCGCGTGGGGTCGACCGCGACCAGATGCCGTGCGCTATCATTGCCCCTCACGCCGGCTACATTTACTCTGGGCCCATTGCGGCGTCGGCGTACGCTCACATTGCCGCCGGCGCGGAGAAGATAGAGCGCGTGGTTCTTTTGGGGCCGGCGCACCGGGCGGCGGTCCGCGGCCTGGCTGCCAGCAGCGCCAACGCCTTCGCCACCCCACTGGGCGAGGTGCCTGTGGATCGTGACGCGCTTGAAGCGGTGGTCAACTTGCCCCAGGTGCATTATGATGACGAGGCTCACGCGCCGGAACACGGTCTGGAAGTTCATCTGCCTTTCCTGCAACTGGTACTGAGTTCTTTTCGGCTGGCGCCGCTCATTGTTGGCGTCGCCGAGCCTTCTGACGTCGCTCAGGTGCTGCAGCTCTTGCTGGACGATGGGACAACGCTAATCGTCGTCAGTTCGGACCTCAGCCACTATCAATCGTATGAAAGCGCGCGACGCCTGGACGCCGCAACCTCCCGGCGTATTGGGGCGTTGCGAGATTTGAGAATGGACCAGGCGTGCGGACAATATGCTATTAACGGCCTGCTACACGTTGCCCGCCGGCGCGGTTGGCAGGCCCAGACAGTAGACCTGCGCAATTCCGGGGATACTTCGGGGTCGAAACGGCAGGTTGTAGGTTACGGGGCCTACGTCTTTTATAACAGCGCCTGATACCATTCAGCGCTTTCAATCCCACCCACATCTCGAGGAGTCAGATGATTCGATTTATCACACAACGCCTCCTATCCATGCTGCTTGTTGCCGTCGCCGTGGTCTACCTCGGCTTTCTGGGCATGCACATGATGGACAATTGGCGTGGAGAGGAGCCCGGTTATCATTTGCGCGAGGATGCCGGCCTGGCGCTGAACGATTCGCTCGCTTTCTATGGGAATCTTCTGCAGGGAGAACTGGGCGAGGTGCAGCTCGTTAGCGGGCCGCGCTCTGTTCTCACGATTTTGCAAGAGACGTACCTGAGGAGCATGGGACTGTTGCTGCTGGCGCTGGCGTCCGCCAGCGTCGTGGGTCTTATTTTTGGTTCTCTTGCAGCGCTGGCGCGCCGTTCGGGCACCCAGTATATGCTGCTGCTGGCTACGATGATCGGCGTCTCCGCTCCGTCGTTCCTTATCGCCATCCTTCTGCAGCAGGGAGGAATCAAATATACGCGGACTTTCGGAAGTCGCCTGGTGAGCATGGGCGGCTACGGTTGGGACTTCCAGCATCTGGCCATGCCCCTGCTGGTGTTGGGCGCGCGCCCGGTCGCCTACCTCACGCGCACGTCCTACCTGGCTCTGACGCGCATTATGGAAGAGGATTATATTCGCACTGCCTTCGCCAAAGGGCTTTCCCTGGGTCGCACAGTGCTCACGCACGCCCTGCGCAACTTTGCCATTCCTTTTCTGACAGGCGTTGGCGTCTCGCTTCGCTTTTCGCTCAGCACCCTGCCTCTGGTGGAGTACATTTTTGCTTGGCCCGGCATCGGGCTGCAAATTCTGGAGGCGATTCAAGAGCAGATGCCAATCCTGGTGGTCTCCATTGCTCTGGTTCTGGGTCTGACGATCCAGGCCATTGGCCTGGCGCTGGACGTTGTTTATTCTATCGTTGATCCCCGCGTTCGAGCCGAGACATGAGCTTCATCAAAAAAACGCTGCGTTACATTGTCAATCCTCGCGCCGACATCAGCCAGTTGCACTCCGTGGCCGATGACATGGAGATGGTGGATGAGGCGCTGGAGTTACCCAGCTACAATCACATCAGCTGGCGGCACGTCGTTTTCAATCCGGCCCTGATGCTGGGCGCCCTGGTGACGCTGGCTCTACTGGGGACAGTTCTGTTCGGCCCCTTACTGGTGCCACACGATCCGTATATCACAACCCAGTCGGTGTTGCCTCACTTCGACACGGAAACGGGCAAGATGGTCAGGCCTCCATTTGCCCCTTCTGCAGAATACCCCCTGGGCAGTGACGCCTGGGGCAATGATATGCTCAGCCTCATCGTCTACGGCGCGCGCGTCACCCTCGTCGTCGGCGCCTACGTTGCGTTGGCGCGCCTGATGTTGGGCACAATCCTGGGTCTCGCCGCCGGCTGGCGGGCCGGTTCCTGGCTGGACCGCGCAGTGATGAACATCGTTGGCGTCGTTGCCTCCGTTCCCATGTTGCTGAGCGCCATGATCATCATCCTCGCCCTGGGCATTCATCAGGGAACGGTGGTGTTCGTCGTGGCGCTGGCGGTCGTAGGCTGGACGGAAGTGGCTCAGTATGTGCGGGGGGAGTTGCTCGTCATTCGCAACATGCCCTACGTAGAGGGCGCCCGGGCGCTGGGTGGAACCGATCTCCAGATATTGGTGCGGCATGTGCTGCCCAATCTCCTACCCCAATTACTGATCCTCTCGTTTCTGGAGATGGGCGCCATACTCATTCTCATTGCCGAACTTGGGTTTCTGGAGGTCTACGTGGGCGGCGGCAGCTACTTTTCAATGGGCCCCTTCGACCCCACATACCATCTGGCCAACGTCGCCGAATGGGGCGCCCTCGTGGCCAATGGCGCGCCGTCAATGCGTTCGGTGTCTCACCTGGTTCTGGGACCGGCGCTGGCCTTTTTTGTGGCCATTGTGGGCATGAACGCGCTCGGCGAAGGGCTCCGGCGCCTGCTGGAACGCGCTACGGTCAACACGGCTGTTCTTCTGCAAAAGCGCACGCTCTTTGGCCTGGCAGTATTTGTTGTGGCCTCTTCATTGATCATCAAGATGACAGGGCCGAGCCTTTCCTTTGCGCGCGTGGCGTCGCAGTTTGACGGCCAACGGGCGTATGCTCACGTGGCGGAGATTTCGCAGTTGAGTCGCAGTCAGGATGAGGTTACCGTGATAGGCAACAAAACAGCGGACGCTGCCTCCGCTTACATCCAGGAGAAGTACAGAGAGTATGAGGTGATGCGCGGTTGGAAACCGGCGGGCCAACTGTCGCAAAGCTACTTCTACACGGCTCAGGATGGCGACGAAGTAGAGGGTGTCTTTGGCTTCGTACCAGGGTACGATGCACAACTCTCGGCAGAGTTGATTGTACTGGTAGGCGGCTACGGTGCGGAGGCTGATATGGGAACGGAAGCGACAGATGGGCTCCAGGCGGGGCTGCGAGATCCCTCAGGTGTGGCGCTGATGCTGGAGACGGTGCGGTTGTGGCAGGAGGAAAACGTCGATCCGCGGCGCTCTTTGTTGCTGGTTGCCTGGCGCGGCGAACAGACCGAGTTAGAGCAGGTGCTGGCCGACCCGGAAGCGTTTACCTTCTTACCCGCCTCCACACAGCGCCCTGTGCGAGCGGCGATGGTGCTGGAACTGGACGGCGTTGGTTCTGGCGAGGAGGCTCTCTGGTTACATAGCGCGTCAGATCAGAAGCTGCGTGATCTCTTTACGGAACAGGCTCAAGATCTGGACGTAGCAGTCTACACGACGCCATACCGTCGCAACGGGCCCTTGCAGCAGAAAGCCCCTTTCCTGGCTATGCAGTGGGCCGAGGCGGACCGTTCCCAGGCGGTCAGCCCGGAACGCATACAGAAGGCGGGAGAGCTGGTGAATCGATCCTTGCTTAACCTGACGCGCCTGCTCACTTATTGAACCGTCAGGCCAGGAATCACCACTCTATCGTCCACGGCAGCGCCGCTTTCGTCCACAACCGGCAGCCGCTGTTGGGTAGCGAGAAGATACCAGCCGACCAGCAGGCGGTAGCGGCCCGGTTCTAACTCCCCCGGCAGTTGGATCTGGTAGCCATCCTGCACTACTTCACCGGCGCGCCACTGGCTGGTGGGGTAGGTGCCGTGCAACGGCCAGCTATCGACCTGTCCCACAATCTGATCCTGGGCATCAACCACCTGCACGAAAACGGTATAGTCTTCACTGATCGGCGCCAGCGCCTGCCACGTCAGGGTGACGCCCAGCCGTCCGCCAGCTTCCAGAGTTGCGTCTGAAACATCCACTTCCAGCAGCGCGATGGTATCGGCATAGTTGGCGGCGCCTTCGGCCAGAGCCACGCCCTGCACGTCGATGCGTCCTAACGAGCAGCCAGCGCTGGGCGTAGCCAGCCAGCGGCAGCGGGCCGGCGCGCCTGGGTGGCCGACCTGTAGCGTGTAGCGTCCGGCGGATAGATCTTCCGGCGCTGTGACGTCAAAGCGCCATACCTGTCGCTCCAGACACTGCGGTGAGAACTCCACAGCTGTCACCGGCGTTTCCGCGACTCTGGCAGCGCTTTTTGGCTGCCATTCAAGCTGTAGGGCTTCAAATCCGCTGCCACAACCCGCCAGCAACACCGTGATTTCTGAACCCGGTCGCGCCTGCGAGGGAAACTGTGTGGACTCAATAAGCGCCGGTCCCAGTTGCATGTGCACCGGCGCTCCCGAATCGAGCTCTGTTGCCGGCTCCACGGAGACCTGGGCCACCGGTTGCCAGGACAGTTCCTCTGGCGAGCTAAACGGCGCGCCCAGCGCCGCTTCTATGGCCAGCGTCTGGGGGTCGTTCAGCAACGGGCGCGGCAGCAGATGGTAGTCGGCCACGAGTTCATCCGCTTTCCAGGCTACAGTCGGATAATAGTTGCCTGCGGGGTGTTGCCCCATGGTGGGGACTGGACGGCCTTCGTAGCCCGCGCCGCGCCACCTTGTGTAAACGTAAAGCGTTTCCTCTATATCCCCTTCTGCCTGCCAGTAGAGCGTGAGGGCGCTGGCGTCGCTGTCGACTGCCGCCACGGGCGCAAGCTCGTAGCCCACAAGCTGCAGCGGGCCGAAGGAAATGGGCTCCTCGCGTGCGCTCTCAGGGAGCTGTGACAGCGGCGACGTCGCCACCCGGACCAGCGGCCCCTGCGAACGCAAATGATACTGTCCTTCCAGGCCCGGAATAAAGCGGGCCAGGTATACTGCCTGTTCTTGCGCCAGGCGCCCTACCAGTTCGCCGCGATAGGCTGCCTCGTCCGGCGCAACCACAATATCCAGATCGGGACGCACGCCTTCGGCCTGCTGCAGATAGTAGAGCGGCGGGAACCTCTCGCTGTCGGCCAGAATTGCAGCGCCGGATGGCAGCGGTAGTTGCAGCACTCCCCGCGCCCACTGCGTGCCGCCATCGGCCTGCGAGCGGTCCAGCGAAGGCCAGGCCCGGGCCGCGCTGAGGACGATGACCGCGCTGAGGATCGCTGCAAGACACACGGCGATAAGCTGTTTGGAGGCGTCGGCGCTGTCCGCCACGCGATTGACGGCGTGGGCCAATGTGCGAATGACGACTCCCACTCCCAGGCCCCAGAGCAGGGCCAGAATGAGATGGATAGGCAGAATGAAAACCGCGAGATCGGCAACGTAGTAACTGAGACCGTAATAGGCGTAACCCGCGGCGGTCAGGAGCAGGATGGCTGCCACGCGTCGCCGGCGCGCGAGGAGGTAGATGAGGCCGATGAGAGAAAACGCCAGCAACCACGTTGGTTGCCACTCCGAAATCAGGAGCCGGCCCACAACGCCGTAGCGCGATGGATCCTCAAGCCAGGCCCACAGGTTCAGCGCTCCCTGGAAGCGACCGCCAATGACCCAATCCACGAAACGACCCAGGCCCATCGGCTCATCGTTGACCGCGGCCCAGCGCAGCGGCAGGTAGGCGTAGAGGAGCAGGGGGAGGAGGAAGGAAAGGAGGAGTCTGGGTATTAGAGAGCGGAGATTGGAGATCGGTTGACTGGAGATTGGGGCCGACGGTTGTTCGGGGCGGGAGATTGGAGATTGGGGGAGGATGAAAGCTAGAGTTAGCAGGGCGGCGGGGAGCAGGATGATGGTAGTCAGGTGGTTGGTCAGGCCGAGGCCCAGGACGAGGGCCAGCAGCAGGAGTTGCCTATGTGTGTGGCGCGGATTGTCTCCCTCCAGCAGGAGCGCCATCAGGTAGAGGGCAGCGAGGACGACCAGGGCGTGCAGGGTGTAGACCTCCGCTTCGATGGCCTGGCTCCAGAAGGTGGGAAGCAGCCCCATGAGCACAGCTGCCAGGAGCGCGGCCAAATCGTCGCGTAGTAGGCGACGCACCAGCAGGAAGAGGAAGGCGGCGGCTGTCAAGGCGAAAATGGCCGAGGCCAGATTGATGCGCCAGGCAACGGACCCCAAGGGGATGTATGTGAAAAGCTTGCCCAACAGCAGATACAGTGGATAGCCGGTGGGATGCACGATGCCCAGTTGAGGGATGACGACCTGGAATTCAAAGGTGTCGGCGCGGCCTACGGTGCGGCCCATGGTCAGCAAATAGATGGGTAGCAGGGCCAGCACGAGAAAGAGGAGATAGTGCCGGGCGCGGCGGTGGCGTACCCGGAACCGGTACGCAAAGAGCGCGCTGAGCCAGAGGCCGGCGGCGAAGAGCAGGCGGCTGTATAGAGGGGCGATGTCAGGTCGTGCAATCGTAGGCAGGTTGAGCAGGAGCGGCAAAAGTGCAAGCGCCGTTGCCGGTCGTCCCTGGCCCGGCGCCCGCCACCACACTGCGCTGCTACCTGATGCTATTGCCAGGCTCAGTCCCACAGCCACAACAGGGTTGGCCAGCCACAGCCAATTTGGGAACTGCCATTCGAAGAGAAGTCGGCTGAGGGCCAACGCGGCAATGCCAGAACCAAGAAAAACGACCAGCGCTGCCAGGATTGTGTTTCGCGAAGCAGTGATTCCCGGTTGCTGGTCCCGATTGATGTGTGGAGTGTGCATAGAGGGGTGATTCTATGTCAAAGTAGAATGCCGGGCGAGTTGCTGTGCCTTCTTCATCTCTACGGGCACAGCTTCGTGAGCCATGTGTTTGCGAGCTGGGACATGCGCTTAGGGCAGTTCCGCTACAATAACGCCGGACAGTGTCCAGAAGTCGCGCCCTGTCTGCAGGGGGACGCGACCCGATTCATCGTAAAGACCGATGCGCAATCCGTAATTGCCGGGCGTAAGTGAAGGTGGCAGCTCAATATGAATCAGATCTTGATACGCTTCACCTTCTAGCCACACAGGTGTGGGCCAGCGTCCGGCGAATGGTCGCTGATCCAATTGGGCGATGATATCGCCTCGGTTGTCGATGAGATGTACGAACACGGTCAGATCGCGCTCAATTTGCCGGTGTGTGCGCCACTGTAACTGAAGGTCGAGCGTGTCGTCGGGATGCACCACACCTTGCGGCAGTTCCAGCGCTTCCAATTCGATGCCGTTTTCCCAGTTGACGCCAACACTATGCCTTCGTAGATCGTCTAGCGCCAGGGCTGGCGGCGTTCCTGCGCTCAGCCAACCGAGGACGATACCGTGAGAAGGCTGATCCGGTGTTTCCAATAGAGGTCGGCCGCCGTCGAACCGGGGATCGTAAAAGAGAACGCCCAGCCGGTAAGCGCCTGGCGGTAGTTCCGCCGGGATCTCCAGGCGCAGAGGGATGTGCAGTTCGTCTCCCGGCTGCCAGCGGCGGCTATCATAGAGGCCGTCGAAGGCCAGAGCCCGGCTCACGCTATGCTGCTCGTAAGTCTGGGCATCTTGGAAGTAAGCCGTGATTAACAGGCTGCTCTCTTGCTGCTCGCTGACGGTCACGTTGACCCACACGTCTAATTCGTTGCCGGGATGCAGCCTCCGGTCCTCAATAGTGACGCCTGACAGGGTTATACCACCGGCGAAGGGCACCTCAGTGGCAACGTCATACTGTTCCCGCGCCGGGCGGCGGCGGAAGAGTGTGAGGTCGCCAAACTGAGCGTCAGCTTCGTAATCTGTCCTGAACCACCAGCGTTCCACAATCTGATCCCAGGCGGTGCCGGGCAGGGTCACGACGTACGTCGGGCGGTGACTATTCAGAGCGTAGACGAGGCTTTCCACCCAGCCGACCTGATGTGTGGTCATGTCGGCGGTTACCAGGCCCATCGTGTCCACGATAGGGCGGCGGGAAAAGTAGCCAATGGCGCCGATTTCAATGGTGGCCACGCTGGCCTCTTCCTCAGCATGGGTAGCCAACCATTTCGCGGCCTCGCGATAAGCCGGGCGCGTGCCCCAACTGCCGCGCGCCACGCGCGTTGTGGCAACTGCAAACGCCGTCGATAGGGTCAGGAAGAGAGCCAACCCCAGGACCAGCCTGCCCAGGCTTTTCCCCCTGAGGGACGGCGTGGAGGAGGTGTTGACTTGTCCGGTGTCACCCAGTAGATGGCCAATGGCCAGGGCTGAGAGCAGGGCTGATGCTACAAGGGGGGGCACAAAGTACCAGGGAAAACTGACCACGTCGAGCCAGGTGTAGATCAGGCTGTAAGATAGGAGCCAGGCCGGCAACCACCACCAGCGGCGGTCGTAGGCCAGCACCAGCCACAGACCACCGGCTATGGTCGCTGCATAAAGCAGGGCCAACGGGGCAGATAGTGACGATGCAAGGGAGCCCGGCAAGGCCTGTATAAAGGGTTCCAACCCACTTACGGGCATCAGGTTCGTCTGGCCGATTTTTGCACCCACGCTGTTGGGTAGCGGCGACCCATATTTTACAGTTGCAAAGACAAGCCAGGGCGACAAGAGCGCCAGCGTGACCGCCGCCTCCGGCCACGGAAGACGGCGTTCACGTTGCCAGGCCTGCAACCCGAGTAAAAGCAACCAGAGGGCGCTGTCCGGTCGCGTCAACAACAGGGCTCCCGCCAGCGGTGGCAGTAGGCGCCTGCGCCTGCTTAACCAGGCCCATGCTGTCAGTAACATCAAGGCTACCAGGAACGAGGTTTCCATGCCCAGGCTACTGAGCATGGCGGGTTGCAGGGCGATGAGCCATCCACCTACTACCGCCGCGCGTGGACGGCGCGCCTGCCACATCATGGCCATCGCGCCCCACAGGGCAATGATCCAGCCGGCAATGCTCACCCAGTGTCCAACCAGCTCCAAATCTTGGATCGCCAGGCCGATCCCTCCCAGAAGAACTGCGAAGAAGGGAGACGTGGTGCCCAGGACAGAATCGCCCGGATTGTAGACCAGGCCGAGACCGCGGCGCAGGTTGTCAGCATAGCGGTAGGTGATGTATGCGTCGTCGAAGGCTGCTTGTGGCGGCCGCACGATTCCCCACAATAGGATTAGTGTCGTTGCCAGGAGCCCAGAAAGTGTGACGGCCCACTGTACTTTGTTAGACGGCAGGAGGCGTTGCCAGTCAATGGTTTGAATGATGGCCTTCATGCTATTACTTTAGCACGCCGTTCGGCTTGCTGCCCACCTATTGACATCGTTCTTCTTGCCATGATATAGTTGAATTATCAACGAAATTCGCTTTCTGATTGCGGAAGGTGCATTCATGGCGCAGGCTAATGCGCTTTATAATCTCTTGAAAGAGATCTTCTTACTGCTCGACGATGGGGACCGCCGGCTAATGGCGCAGTATGAACTGACGCCTCCTCGCTTTTACGCGCTCATTCACCTGGGAGAGCGTCCAGGCCTTTCTGTTAGCGAATTGAGCAACCTTATGTTTTGCGACAAAAGTAACATTACGCGCCTGATCAAGGGTTTGGAGGCCGAGGATCTGGTCTGGCGTCGTCCCCACGAAACCGATGGTCGGGTCGTGCGACTCTTTCTCACGGGAGCCGGTGAGACAAAGCGCCAGGCGGTGTTGGAAGCCCATCATGCTCGTAATCGGCAGCGCTTTGATGTCTGTCTTAGTGGTAATGAACAGGAACAGTTACTTGAACGGCTATCCAGCCTGAAACGAAACCTACAACACGATCTTGAACAAACAGCTGTGATGTAAGAGGGGGGCAGTAAAGGGGGTGATAGTGGCAGAATCGTCCGACACACAGTCAGTTCTTCTGGTCAATGTAAGATGATGAGAAAGTGAGGAGAATGATGATTAAGAAGAAGTGGTATGTCCTGCTGGTACTCTTGTTAACCAGCGCCCTCTTACTGGTCGCCTGTGGCGGCGCTGAAGAGGAACCCGGTGCGGTAGAGCCGACAGAGGCGCCGGTGGAAGAACCGATGGAAGAACCCACCGAAGAGCCAATGGAGGAGCCAACCGAGGAACCTGTAGAAGAGCCTGAGGAGGAAGAGGTAGAGGAGCCTGAAGAAGAAGAAGCCGTGGAACCGGAAGAAGAAGAGGCGGAAGAGCCTGAAGAAGAGCCCACCGCGGTTCCTGTACTATCCGAATGTGAGCCCGGCGACGAAACGCTGGCCATTTGGGCCGACGAAACTCGGTCCCAGTTGATGGTTGACCTGGCCGGTCCGTTCCGCGAGGAATATGGCGTCTGTCTGGAAATTTCCCAGCTGGGCTTCGGTGACATTCGTGACCGGGTGAAGATCGTTGCCCCTGCCGGCGAAGGCCCGGATCTGTTTGTGGGCGCCCATGATTGGTTGGGCGAGCTGGTCATCAATGGCCTGCTGGCTACCGTTGATCTGGGCGAGAAGGAAGGCGACTTCCTGGAGGTAGCTCTGGAAGGTTGCAGCTACGATGGCGAGCTTTACTGCATGCCTTATGCCATAGAGAACGTGGCCTTCATCTACAATCCGGAACTGGTTCCGGAGGCGCCGGAGACGTGGGATGAGGTTCGCGAGATTGCCATAGAGCTGGAAGAGGCGGGTGAAGTTGAAAATGGGTATATCATTCAGCAGAATGATCCCTATCACTTCTTCCCCATCATGACTGCGTTTGGCGGTTATGTCTTCGGCCTGACCGACACCGGCTACGATCCGACGGATGTGGGTATCGATAGTGAAGGTAGCATCGCCGCAGCCCAATGGGTGGATGAGATGGCGGAGGAGGGGCATATTCCTCCCGGCGTTGACTATGATGTCATGCACGAGCAGTTCGAGAGTGGCAACGCGGCGATGATGATCACAGGCCCGTGGGCGCTGTCGCGCATCCGCGAATCTGGTGTGCCCTATGCCGTCGCCAACATTCCTGCGGGAACTGAGGAAGCCAGACCGTTTGTGGGCGTTCAGGGCTTCATGATTAATGCCTTCAGCGAGCAGCAACTGCTGGCTAACATCTTCCTCACCGAGTTTGTGGCAACCGAGAACGTGATGCAGCAGCTATTCGAGACGGGTGACCGTCCGGTGGCTTACGAACCGGTCTTTAACGCCATCGACGATCCCGACATCGCGGCCTTCGCCGCAGCGGGTGAAAATGGCTTGCCGATGCCGGCAATCCCCGAGATGTCCGCCGTCTGGTCGTCGTGGGGTGATGCACAGCAGCTGGTGATCACGCAGGAATCCGAACCGGAAGATGCTTTTGGCAACGCCGCCGAGCAGATCCGTTCGGCTATCGAAGAAGCCAGCGGTAATTAACGCTGACAAGTTTAATTCGTAAGAGAAGTAAGTAACGTGTAGTGATATGAACCGGTAGGGGCGTGGCGTCAGCGCTCGCGCCCCTACCGGCGCCCTTGTTTTCCCACCGCCCACTGTTAAAGGAGGGAAGGCCATGCAGCCAGGTGCGACGAAAGGCGCCTCTTTCTCTCGTTCGATTTCTGGCCTCATTTTCAGACTGGTGGCTCTGGCAGTCATCGATGCCTTTGGCCTCTGGCTGATCTACCAGATGTACGCCGATGGCATCTATCTGTTTGCCGGTATTCTGGGCGCGGTGACGCTCTTAATCAACGTCATTTTTCTTTACGAGCCATTGTATCCTTTGCGCTGGATGGCGCCGGGTTTCGCGCTGATGATCCTGATGGCGCTCTACCCGGTGCTGTTCACCGTGTACACTGCATTCACCAACTACAGCGATGGCCATATTCTTTCCAAGCAACAGGCGATCGATCGACTATCACAGGACCAGTTTTTGCCGGAAGGAGGGCGCACCTTTAACTGGCTGGGATATCAATCGGAGGATGGAGAATATCTGCTGTGGTTGTCGAATGAGGCGGGAGAAAGCTTTGTGGCGCGAGCCGAAGAGCCCCTGGTGCCAGCGGCAGAGGTTGACGTGGGTGAGCTTGACGAGGATGGCGTGCCGTTGACTGTGGAAGGCTACCGGCGTATGGAGACGCGAGAAGTGGTGCCCATCATCGAGCAGTTGGGCAGGTTACGCTTCGGCGAACCACCCAGCACCATTCAGATACGCAGCCTGCGCGAAGCGGCGACGCTGGAGCAACGCTACGTCTATGACGAAGAGCTGGACGCCATGATCGACCGGCAAAATGACATCATTTATTATGCCAACGAAGAAACCGGCTTCTTTACTTCCGAACAAGGAAACAACCTGAGCCCCGGCTATCAGGTGACGATCGGCGCCGACAATTTCCGGCGTCTTTTCACGAGTCCGGCCTTGAGCGGACCGCTGATCCGCATTTTTATCTGGACGTTCGTTTTCGCCGGCCTCACGGTACTGACCACATTCGCGCTGGGCCTGTTGGTGGCGCTCGTCTTTAACACACCGGATCTGATTGGGCGCAAGCTGATACGCTCCTTGTTGATTATCCCTTATACGATTCCCTCCGTGATCAGCGTTTTGATGTGGCGCGGTCTGATGAACGAGCGGCTGGGGGTGATCAACAATCTGCTCAGGGACTCGATTGGCGTGGCGCCGCCGTGGCTCTCGGATCCCATCTGGGTCAAAGTAGCCATCATCATCGTTAACCTGTGGCTCGGCTACCCCTATATGATGCTCATTTGCAGCGGTGCTCTGCAGGCGATTCCGGATGATATGTACGAGGCGGCGCGCGTCGATGGCGCCAATGCCTGGCAACGTTTTCAGAACATTACGCTTCCTCTGTTGCTGGTGTCCGTGGGTCCCATCCTCATTTCCTCGTTTACTTTCAACTTCAACAACTTCAACGTCATTTATCTCTTCAATCAGGGCGGCCCACCTATCGCGGGCACGCCCACACCGGCCGGCCACTCCGACATTCTCATCAGCTACACCTACCGGTTGGCCTTTGCCGGTGGGCGAGGCGCAGATTACGCTTTTGCCGCGGCTATTACCGTGATCATTTTCGTCATTCTGGTAATCGTCACCCTGTTTAATTTCCGCTTTACGCGCGTGTGGGAGGAGGTATCAGAAAATGTCTAAACTGATCAGTCTCGATCAGGATAGGGGGCCATCGCGCAAGAGGCAGGAACGCCTGGCTATGATTTTGCGCTATCTGGTTGCGGTGATAGCCATTGCCTTCGCGCTGTTCCCCGTGCTCTGGGTCCTTTCGGCCTCGGTCAATCCTCGTGGTTCGTTGGCCAGCCAGCAATTGATCCCGGCCAACGCCTCCTTTGAGAACTACCAGGTGCTACTGGGCGGGGATCCGCGCTTTCCCTTCCCACGATGGCTATTCAACTCCTTCTACATTGCCACGGTGACTTCTATTCTCGCCGTCTTTATTACGTCGCTCAGTGCCTATGCTTTTTCGCGCTTCCGCTTCCGCCAGCGGCGCAATCTGTTGCTAAGCATGTTCCTGGTGCAGGTTTTCCCCAACATACTGACCATGGTGGCGCTCTTCCTGCTGATCCAGCAGCTTGGTTTTTACATTCCCTTTCTGGGCCTCAACTCCCACGGTGGGCTGATTCTCGTTTACCTGGGTGGTGTAATGGGCATCAACGTGTGGTTGATGAAGGGTTTCTTCGATTCCATTCCCAGGGATATCGACGAATCGGCCATGGTCGATGGCGCCTCACACTGGCAAAGCTTCTGGTTGCTTATTTTCCCCCTGGTGCGCCCGATCCTGGTGGTGGTGGGTATCCTGACCTTCATCGGCGTCTATAGCGACTTTCTTATTGCCCGCATTTTGCTAACCAGCAATTCGCAACTGACGGTGATGGTCGGTCTGTGGATCTTCATTTCCCAACAGTTCTCACAGAATTGGGGCGTCTTCGCCGCCGGCGGGCTCATGGCTGCCCTGCCGATCGTGATCATTTATCTGTTGCTGCAGGATCAGATTGTGGGCGGTCTGACCCAGGGGGCGGTGAAAGGATAATGATACCAGCCGTGCACCATCCACGTCCGTGTCCCTGCGGCGCGTTGCGGTACTGCCGCTAGCTATGAAAGAGTTCCCCTTCGGCACTCTCTCGACGACTGAGCAGCGCGTCGCGCAGGTCAAGGCGCGCTATAGTGGCGTGCGCCACCTGCATCGTCGGCAGCCCCAGGCGCCGGCTCCCGACGAACGACCGGCGATATTCGCAGCTGTGGGGCTGCCGCAGACGGTGGACCGCGTCGTGTGCACCGTCCTGGAGCCGGAGCGGGCGACCATCGAGATGTCTCCATCTCAGGTCCAGTGGGACCTTTTCAACTGGGCATACTATCAGACCTGGCAGGGCACTTTGCCAGCCTATGATGGTGGAACCGTGGTGCGCTACGTGATTCACGCGCACCCGTCCGGCGACGGCCCCCCTGTGGCTGCGGACGAGGGTCAGATCTTCTCCTATCTGGTGGGCCGGCACGAGCCTCCTGCATGGAGCCGGGAAGCGGTTATTTATCAGGTATTCCCCGACCGCTTCTACCCTGGAGAAGGCCGTTCCTGGCGGCGGGCGAGCACGCTGAGCGACATCCATGGCGGTACCATCCGCGGCATTACCGAACGACTGGAATACGTGGCTGACCTTGGGTTCAACTGCATCTGGCTCAACCCCTTTTTCCCCGACGAAACGCACCACGGCTATCACGCCACGGACTACTTCAAGGTGGATCCGGGGCTGGGCACGTTAGATGATATACGCGAGCTGGTGCAGGAGGCGCACGCGCGGGGTATACGTGTACTGCTCGATTTCGTAGCCAACCATTGGGGGCGGGGCCACCCCACGTTTCAAGAGGCGATCCGAGACCGGCACAGCCCTTACCATGACTGGTATTACTGGCTCGATTGGCCGGAGGAGTACCGCACGTTTTTTGGCGTGCGTGACCTGCCCAAGGTCAACGTCGATCACGGTCCGGCGCGCCAATATATGTTGCGCGCCGCCGACTTCTGGCTGCGGGAGATCGATTTTGACGGTTACCGGCTAGACTACGCGCTGGGTCCCAGCCACGATTTTTGGACCGATTTTCGCGTAACGGTCAGGAAGGCAAAGCCTGACGCCTGGATTTTCGGCGAAGTGGTGGAAACGCCGCCGGTTCAGCTCTCCTACCTCGGACTTCTGGATGGCACGCTGGACTTCCTGCTGATGCAGGCGTTGCGCAATACGTTTGCCTTTGGCACGATGGATGTTGCCGCGTTTGACGCCTTTCTGACATTACACGAGACGTACTTTCCCACCCATTTCAGCCGGCCCAGCTTTCTCGACAATCACGACTTCAACCGCTTCTTGTGGGCAGCCGAGGGTGACAAACGCCGGCTGAAACTGGCTGCCCTGTGTCAATTTACGCTCTCGGGACCACCTATTGTCTACTACGGCACAGAGGTGGGCCTGTCGCAGGAGCGTGACATTGTCCAGGGGGAGCGCGGGCACATCATGGAGGAAGCGCGCCTGCCCATGTTATGGGACGGGGAACAGGATTCGCAGTTGCGCGATTACTACACCTGGCTGATCCACTTTCGCCACGAGCATCCGGTGTTGTGGTCTGGGGACCGGGAGACGTTGCACGTGGACGCTGCGTCGGGTACTTATGCCTACCGGCGTTACGACGGCGAGCAGAGTGTGACTGTGGCCCTCAATGCCAGTGATGAAACACATCGTTTCCAGGCGGGAGGGCTATCCTTTGACCTGGACGCCTGGAGCGGCGACGTGCGCAGTGAGTCAAGCGCGTAAGGGCGCCTGAAGCGGCGTCGGGATAGGACGGGGACTTTCCTCATCCGGTGAGCCATACCATTTGACTACGTCCAGCAGCGGAGCATAGTACAAATTCACCTAAATTCAATAAGATATATGCCATATTTGCGCTATAATGACTATGTGCGGGGCAGACGCTTAGCAGATATACTGCTAAACAGTCGCAATCCAGCGATTCCGTGCCGATAAGCGGGATATTTATGAACGATAAGAGCACGATTCTCATTGTAGATGATCAGAAAGTCATGCGCGAGACTATCGGCATGCTGCTGGTAAAAGAGGACTACGAGCTTGTATTTGCCAGCGATGGGCCGGAGGCGTTGCGCAAAGCGGGACAGATCATTCCCGATGTGATCCTGCTGGATATTATGATGCCAGGCATGGACGGCTTTGAGGTCTGTCGCCGGTTGCGCGAACATCCTGTGTTGGCCGAAGTGCCCATCGTTATGATCACCGCGCTCAACGACCGTAAATCGTGGATGGAGGGCATTGAGGCGGGCGCAGATGACTTTGTTTTCAAACCGTTCGACACCGTCGAATTGCGAACACGCGTGCAGAATATTACGCGGCTGAATCGCTACCGGCGGCTGATCGTCGAGCGCGTTAAATTTGAGTGGGTTCTCGATCAGGCGAACGACGGCTATCTCATGCTGGGCGAAGAAGGCCAGATTCTTTACGCTAACCCGCAAGCGCGTTTGTTTCTCGATCTGGCAGTAGACGATCTGGAGCAGATTTCGGTCTCTTTCATGGAGCTGGCGAAGAGGCTCTACCACTTTGAGCCGAAACAGGCCTGGGAAAATTGGCCCGGCAAGCCGGTGGGCGACGCTCCCCGTTACCTGGTGCGCCCGGAATCGGCCCACTCCAAGCCATTCTGGCTACGAGTGCGCAATCTGAATCTGCCCACGGGCGTGGACGTGCAGCAGGTCATTTCCCTGCGCGACGTGACGGAGCAGATGGAACTGCAGCGTGATGTGTGGCGTTTTCACTCCATGATCTTTCATAAACTGCGCACGCCCCTGGCAGTAATGATGAACAGCCTGGAACTGCTCGCCCGCCACTCCTCCAAGCTGGGCGCTGAGAAGAGCGGAGAGGCAGCGCGACGCTCGCTGGAGGGCGCGCGCCGCCTGCAGGCCGAGGTGGACGACATACTCAAATATCTGAAGTCGCCTAATCTGGCGCAACCAGGCACCGGCTTTGACGTGATGCAGTTGGAGAGCGTGGTACAGCGCATTGGCAATGAAATTGAGATCAGGTCGCTGGATGTGGCAGGTACGAATAAGCTGGAACCTGTGCGCCTGAAGCTGTCGGAGGAAGCGGTTGAGGCGATTCTGTGGGAGGTTCTGGAAAACGCCAAGAAATTCCACCCGGAAGGGGAGCCCTCTGTTCAGATTTTCGTCTTTCTCATGAAGTCGCGTGAAGTGGGCATCTGGATTGGCGATGATGGCCTGACGCTTTCACCGGAGCAACTGGCGCAGGTCTGGACGCCCTACTACCAGGGTGAGAAAGCGTTTACGGGCGAAATTTCGGGAATGGGGCTGGGGTTGCCCATGGTGGCCTCGCTCATCTGGGGCGTGGGCGGGCGTTGCCGCATGTACAATCGTCCGGGCGAACCGGGCGTCATCGTCGAGATGATCGTGCCCACCGAGGAAGCCGGCGCCGTCCTGGTTGAAGAGCGACAGAACAACCGCCAGCCGACGGCGGCCGACTGAAAGACGGCGGCCGACTGAGACACCGCCGCAGCCGTTGGTAACCGACGCCGCTCGGTCGATCATCTACTCCACAATTGTAATTGGCACGGCATGGGGTGGGGGGAAGTTGCCGTCATTCTGGACCAGAACCAGTCGAATGACGTAGGGGCCGGGCGGCAGGGCATAGGCGTGTAGTTCTTCCAGGATGTTGTTATTCACCGGCTGGCTATGTGTGTTCCCTAATGTCGTCCATTCTGTAGGGTTGGAGCCCTGACCAATTTCCAGTTTGTAGAATTGGACGCGAGAGGGGTCGAAGGCCGCTGTGCCTTCTATGGGGACGACGCCGCTGACCTGTTCACCGGGCCGTGGCGAGGCGATGCGGTAGGTGCCGATGGCCGAAATATTCTGCTGGCTCGCTCCTTCCCCTTCCTCTCCGCGCGCCTGTCGCGCCACCTCCGGCGGGCAGGCGACCGGCGGCGCCATCTGGTAACCTCCGTTCCGTTGCACCCAGAGCCGGGCGCGCACTTCGTCGGGATAGAAAGGCGGCACGGGCAGGTACAGGCGCTGTTCAACCCCAGGAGGTGGCGCGGCGGTGTTGAGCACACAGTGCGTGGGCGTCGGGGGGCGGGCCCCGTTGGCCAGCCCGGACGGTAAACTGGAATTCGCGTTCTGGCTGAGCCGCTGCGCCACGTCGGCGGGCAATGGTAGGATGGACAGGGTCCATGCGCCCGGCTGCGAGATGCTGTCCGGAACATAGCCCAGCCGTGGGATGCCATGCTGCGGTGCGCTCACCAGAAACAGGTCGGTGCGCGACGCACTACAAACACTCCCGCCGGCGCCGCGGGGCAGACACACGCTCTTTTCCTCTATGCCGTTCGGTTGCTCAAACGTTTCCGGCGGAGGCCGCCCATCGACGGTCAGGCTGTTCATAAATCCAGGGTCACTGTAGATGCCTTCCATAATGCGGCGCCATACCGGCGCTGCTCCGCTCAGGCCGGAGGTATCGACCATGGGATGGCCGTCGCTGTTGCCGAACCAGACGCCGGCAACGACGCCGGGCGTGTATCCCAGCGTCCAGTTGTCGCGAAAATCATTGGTTGTGCCCGTCTTGGCTGCAGCCGGAAAGGTAAGATTCAGCGCGTTGTTGTAACCCATGGCCGGCGCGCGGGCCTCGTCATCGTCCAGAATATCGGTGATCACGTAGGCGATGCGCGGGTCCAGCGCGTTGCTGGGCGGCACGCGATCTCGCTGCAGGTCGTAAACGACCCGGCCCTGGCCATCGACGATCTTTAGCACACCGGTCAGCCGCGGCCGGCGACCCATGTTGGCCAGCGTGGCGTAGGCGTGTGTCATTTCCAGGAGGGTCACATCACCGCCGCCCAGCGTCAGCGTCAGGCCGTAGAAACCGGCCGGTTCGGTAAGCGAATCGATGCCCATTTTGCGCGCGGTGGCGATCACGGTTCCCACGCCAATGTCGCGGATCAACTGAATCGGCGGAATGTTATAGCTGTTGGCCAGAGCGTCGCGGAAAAGCAGCGGGCCGTGATAGCGCCGGTCATAGTTCGTGGGCACAAACTCCTGGCCGTTGCCCAGATCCAGAACGATGGGCACGTCCCACAGCACGTCTCCCGGCGTCCACCCCTTTTCCATCGCTGCGGCATAGGTGATCGGCTTGATGCTGCTGCCCGGCTGGCGCGGCCGGAGGGTGACGTTGACTTGACCGTCGATTGACTCGTCAAAGTAATCAACGCTGCCCACCATGGCCAGTATTTCACCCGTCTGTGGTTTCAGAACCACGGCAGCGCCGTTGTTGACGTCGTGTGTTGCGTGTCGCGCCGCGACCTGCTCGCGCACAGCCTCCTGAGCCAGGTGTTGGATACCCAGGTCCAGGCTGGTGGTGATCTGCCAGCCACCCCGTGTCAGCGCGTCAGGCCCGTACCGTTGCTCCAGGTATTGCTGCACGTAGAGTACAAAGTGTGGGGCTTCCAAGGTGCGTCGTCTATCCTGTCCCTGGGCGGGCAGGGGTGGGATCAGCTGCAACGGCGCGCCCTGGGCCACCCTGGCCTCCAACGGTGTTAACA
This sequence comes from Candidatus Sulfomarinibacteraceae bacterium, assembly GCA_035464315.1. GTDB lineage: Bacteria > Chloroflexota > Anaerolineae > Promineifilales > Promineifilaceae > JAAYYY01. The sequence goes on along the minus strand of DATHSI010000275.1, from coordinate 4,052 downwards.
TTCCTTCGTCCACCATTAGCTGCAGGACGAGCGCCTGCCGTTTTCGCGCCGCTTCCAGATTGCTGTACGGATCCAGTTCGATGGGCGACTGTGGCAGGCCGGCCAGAAACGTGGCTTCGGCCAGCGTCAACTCTTTGGCCGGCTTGCCGAAGTACGTCTGCGCTGCTGCTTCAATGCCATAGGCCAGATTACCATAGTATATCTCGTTGAGATACATGGTGATGATATCGCGTTTGGAGCGCTGTTGCGTGAGGATGAACGCCAGAAACACTTCGCGTAGTTTGCGCTCGTAACTGGCAGCGACCCTTTCTTCGTAGCTGAAGGCCACGTGCCTGACCAACTGTTGGGTGATGGTGCTGGCGCCCATCGGGCGCGCCCGCTCGTTGCGCGCGTTACTCACGGCGGCGGCGGCGATGGCAGCGGGATCGAATCCTGGATTGCTCCAGAAGGTGTCGTCTTCGACGGCTACGGTGGCCTGGAGCACAGCCTCAGGAATTTCATCATAGGCCAGCCAGCGGCGCTTTTCAGCGGTTTCCAGCTCCAGCAGGAGCTCGCCGTTGCGGTCAAAGAAGCGCGGGGTACCCCCTGGCCCGCTGCCCTGGTAGGAAACGACGTGGTCGATGGCCTCTTCGAGTTGCGCGTTCAGGTAGGCGTAGCCACCGGCGAGGGCGATCAGGGTCAGGAGCAGGCTGATGACGGCGAGTTGTGCGAGCAGAATGGCCAGACGCCAGCAACCCCCTGCTGCCCGCCGCACACACCCCTCATTTTTCGGCGCAGGCGATGGCCTCTTGCGCTGGTTTGCCTTACGACGCGACGGGAACTGCTGTTCGTACATAGTTCCTATGCTACGACAGCATCGCCCGCCGTCAATGAGAAATCTTTCACCCCATATCCCATATATAGAATGCTACTCGCGTGGGAGGTAGGGTAAAACCCTATGGTTGTGCGGTTCTCTTTGTGCCATGATTAAACTGGCTCTGTCTGTTTACAAGCGGTCTGACTTAGTGTGAAAGGGCAGAGTTAGGCGACCATCGCTGGCGCGCCACTGCAACTCGAGTACAGGCAGCAGAGCGCGGCGACTGACAATACGCGGACACGTGCAGGAATGTGCCAGGTTGATTGGGCGGTGTGATGTCGACGCATCGTCTCCGCATTAGCGTCTCCAGCAGATCGTTTATGAAACGGCCAGGCCTCCCTGAGATGATTTCCGGGAGGATGGTTAGTGTGGAAGAAGTTAAATGAGTGATCATGAGCAGAGTATGCAACAGCAGCGGTTCAGATCGCGGCTGACAGTTGGGGTGCTTGTCGTGGTTGCCGTATTGCTGGGTGGAAGTGTGGTGGGCGCCGCCGTGTGGCGCGCCTATACAGGCGAGCGGCTTGACCCCACGCCGACTATCCCCGCCGGCGCAGAACCGAATTTGAACGCGAGCGATGCTGAGCTGGCGCCGACAGCCACGGTGGATGATCTTACGGCGACGCCTCTGACGCCTGCAGCGACGGCAACCGAGGAGGCAACCGCGACCCGCGTTACTGCGACGCCCACGCCATCGCCAACCCGGCGAGCCACGCGCCGGCCTACGCTGACCGCCACAGCCACGAGTGCGGGACCGGCGGCGAGCAATACGCCGCCTGCCAGCCCAACGCCCACCGCGGTGGAAGGAGCGATGCCCACAGCCACGGAGACAGCCGGTGCGACTGCGACCGCCACAGGGACCGCCACCGTGACTGTCACACCGAGCGCCAGCGCCACCACGACTGGCACTGCTACCCCGACGTCCAGCGCGACCCCGACCGCGCCGCCCACGCTTACCCCGTCTGCTGCAATGGAACGTTTCATAATCGCCGCTCGCGCATTGTCTGCGATCGGCGGCGGACAGTCATGAGAAGAGGAGTGTAGTTATGGTTGCTGACAACGAAATTGCCCTACCCGAGCGCGAAGACGCGGCTATCTGGACTGAGGATCTGACCCGTAAGTTCGGCGATGAGATTGCGGTGCAAGATGTGACGATGACCGTGCCGCGCGGGTCAATCTTCGGCTTCATCGGACCCAGTGGTTCTGGAAAGACGACGACCATCCGCATGTTGATCGGCGTCTACGAGCCCACAGAAGGCACTGTCTCGGTGTTGGGCCGGCGTCCGGAGTTGTTCGACCAATCGACCCGGGCCAAGATCGGTTACATGCCGCAGCTCTTTGTCTTGTATCCGGAGCTGACGGTGTGGGAAAATCTCAATTTCGCCGCTTCCCTTTATGGGATGCCCTTCCGTCGCAAGGCACGGCTGATGGAGCTACTGGAGTTCGTGGAGCTGCAAGATGACCGCAAGAAGCTGGTTCGCGATATTAGCGGTGGTATGCAGCGCCGCCTGAGCTTGGCGGCTACTTTTGTTCACCGGCCGGAGCTTGCCTTCCTCGACGAGCCCACAGCAGGCATCGATCCCGTTCTGCGGCGCAAAATCTGGGACCACTTTGCGGAGTTGAAGGAGCAGGGACGCACGCTGTTTGTTACCACCCAATACGTCAGCGAAGCTACCTACTGCGACCTTGTCGGCATTCTGTCTGAAGGGCGTTTGTTGACGGTTGATACGCCCAAGGGCCTGCGCTACCGGGCGTATGGCGGGGACATCGTCGATCTCATTGCCCAGGCGCGCCTGCCGTACGAGCGGGTGTCCGCACTGGCGGAGTTGCCCTACGTGCACGCCAAACCGCAGCGCCTGTCCGAAACGCACGTGCGGCTGATTGTGGACGAGGCAGCGACCGCCGTTCCGGAGCTCCTCAACTGGTGCCAGGAACGAGATCTTGAAGTGAGTTCAATTGAGGAGTACCAGCCGCCCTTTGACGACGTCTTCGTGGAATTGGTCAAGGAGGTACCCGGTGATCAGTAATATCTTCGGTTTTATCATTCGCACGTCGGCTTTTCTGCGCAAAGAGATCGTCGAAATTCTGCGTCAGCCGCGACTGATTCTGACTTTGGTGCTTGGTCCGTTCCTCATTCTGCTGTTGTTTGGCATCGGCTATCGCGTCGAGGCCACGCCGATTGAGGCTCTCTTTGTCGTGCAGCCGGAGAATCCCTTCCTCAACTATCTGGAGGAGTACACTACAGACGTTAACCCCTTGCTGCACTTTGCCGGGGTGTCTGACTCCTTACCAGAAGCGCGGGCGGAACTTCGAGATGGAGAGGTGGATCTGATCGTCGTTGTGCCTGAGAATCCCACGGAAAGTATCCGTAACAGCGAGCAGGCTACGTTCGAGCTTTACCACAACGAGATTGATCCTTTCCAGATAGATTACGTAGAGGCGTTTGCACGCATCTACATTGATGAAGTGAACCGCCGCGTGTTGAGCACCGTCGCCGAGGAAGGCCAGCAAGAGGCAGGCTCCGTGCAGGAAACGGCAGCTGTAACGCGACAGACGGCGACACAGATGCGTGAAGCGATGGAGGCCGGAAGCTCGGCGGAAGCGATGCGCGAACGCCAGCGTCTGGGGCGGAACCTCGATCTGCTGACCCTGATGCTGGGCTCCAGCACGCAGTTAGTAGCCGGCATGGAACAGCAGTTTGGCGACGGTGAGAACCAGGCGGCGCTGGTTGCAGAACGCCTGGCTGAGACGCGGGAGCGAGTCAACGCGCTGTCGGAGCTCGACGCCGATCAGGAGGACTACAGTGAGGAGATCGCACAGGCGCGGCAGATAGAAGAGGAGTTTGCAGAGCTGGAAGATATGCTGTCCGAGTTTCGCAGTGTGGCGCCCGGTGTTCTCGTCAGCCCCTTCCGCGCCGAAGTAGAAGGCATATCACAGGCTCCACTGCGCCTGTCAGATTTCTACGTGCCATCGGCCATCGCTTTGCTGGCGCAACATCTTGCGGTTACCTTTGCCGCGCTCTCCATCGTGCGCGAACGGCGTGAAGGAACCATAGAACTGTTTCAGGTTTCTCCGCTCGCGCCCATCGAAGGCCTCCTGGGTAAATATCTCAGCTATTTTGTTTTAGCGGCGATTCTGATGGCGATCCTGACTGCCCTCAGCATCTGGGGAATTCAGGTGCCCATTCTGGGCGCCTGGT
>DATHSI010000274.1:0-7866 GCA_035464315.1 Candidatus Sulfomarinibacteraceae bacterium | reverse complement strand
AGTGGAAGGTGGGGAAACAATGATGCACTTCCGCACGCGTGTGGGGCTGTTTATTGAAGAGATGACGCAGCGCCACGCCAATGAGATCATCGTCGCCGTGTGCCACGGCGGGGTGATCGAAATCGCCTTCGACCACGTCTTCAATGTCGGCGCGTTCCGCCATTGCGAGGTGCACACGCACAATACGGGCGTGACCTTGCTGCAGCACGTGAACCACCCGCGACGCGAGACGTGGCGGCTGATTTATCACAATAACATCGCCCACCTGCAGGGAGTGGCGCAGCCTCAGGCGGAAAAAGAGACGGCGGCTGCATGAGCAACACAGCGAAACCGGCGGCTATCATCAGCGCCGACCCTTGGTCGCTGGAACAGGCCCGGACGGAGTTGCTGGCGGCAGCGCCGGGGGCGCGGGTGTTGGCGCAACTGGGCGAGGGAGAGTTGTTGGCAGCGTTACCGGGCTCTTTCTGGGAGTTGGCGGAGCGCTGGCAACAGCGGGGGCCGATCTTCATCCGCCACGTGAACCCGGTGCAGGAAACGACGCCGCTGCCCGCGGGTGAGGGCGCGGAGCACACCACGGACGCCTTGCGCGACCTGGCCCTGGAGCGGTTTGCGCCGCTGATGGAGCCGGACCTGCCCTTCTCGGTGCAGACGCGCATCTTCGCCAACGTGAGCTACGGTCCCTATGACGTGAACACGGCGCTGGCCGAGGCGCTACAGGACGAGAGTGGCGCGCCACTGGACGTGCGCGACCCAGAGCAGATCCTGTCGGTGGTCATCGCACACTACGAGGGGCAGTTGACGGCATTCCTGGGCCTCTCGCCGGTGGCCTATAACCTGTCCGATTGGGCCGGCGGCAAACGGCGCTACCGGCGGGGCAAGGAGCAGATCAGCCGTTCGGAGTTCAAGCTGCTGGAGGCACTGGAGGTATTCGGCATCGAGCTGCCGCCGCGCGGCGTAGCCCTGGACCTGGGCGCGGCGCCGGGCGGCTGGACGCGCATCTTGCGCCAACAGGAGCAGTACGTGACGGCGGTGGACCCGGGGGAACTGGACCGGTCGCTGCAAGCTGATCCGGACATTCGCCACAAGCAGACGACGGCGGAGGAGTATTTAGAAGTGGGCCCGGACCAGTTCGACCTGATCGTCAACGACATGCGCCTGGACGCCCGCGACTCGGCGCGCCTGATGGTCGAATACGCGCCATTCCTCTACCGTGACGGGCAGGCGATCATGACGCTGAAGCTGCCGGAGGAAAACCAGGAGCCGATCATCGACCACGCCTTCAACATCCTGCGGCAGGCGTATACGATCGCGGGGGCGCGCCAGTTGTTTCATAATCGGAGTGAGGTGACGGTGTGGTTGAGGAGAGCGGGGACTGGTTAGTTGGAGATTGGGGTTTGGGAGCAGGCCAGGCGTTATGGGGTGGGACGGCGTGATTTAGTGTGCGGTTATCGTGAATCGCACTGTATTGCCTTCCACAACAAGTTCCCCTTTGCCACCGATCGGGAAGGTAAATTGGGGAGTTGTATGGCCAAAACTTGCTTGCGCCACTATGGGCATGCGCGCCAATTCGGGCTTGCTCCTGACGATGTGCGGCAATTGGTCGTCGCGCATCTGCGTTGCCCGTTGAAAGCGCCCAATGATGAGGCCCTGCACGTCGGCAAAGCCGGGTTGGTGTATGACAGCCTGCAGGAGGCGATCAAAGTGAGCCGGGGTCGCTTCGTCGTCCTCCTCAAAGAGGAGGATGCTCCCGGCAAGCGGGGGCATATACTCAGTTCCGTGAAGTAAAGTAAAGGTGCCTAAATGCCCGCCAAGCAGCGTCCCCCTTGCACGCCCTTCATTAATTACCACATAACCGGGATTGGGCACAAAGGTGCGGTCCTCCTGATCCAGATACCAGGCATCATCGCTCCATGTCTCTGCGGGCATGACAGTGAGAGGTTCCTGCTTCATCACGCAGTCATGGAAAGAATTTAGCGTATAGGCAATACCACGCTGCATGGCAAACATGAGAAAGTGCGGGCCTGAATAGGTTACCAGGCCGGTTTTGGCGTAAATTGCCGTCGCCAGGGCGGTAATATCGGAAAAGCCGCAGAAGACTTTGGGATGCTCGCCGATGAGGTCGTAATCCAGGTAGCGCAGGAGTTGGTTCGAATTGTACCCTCCTATTGTGCTGAGGATACCGTGTACGTGAGGGTCGGCAAAGGCGGCATGGAGATCGGCAACGCGGGAGGCAACTGGCGATGAGTCAAACATATCACGTTCACGAGCATGATCGGCAATGGTGGTGTGAAGTCCAAGTGACGCAAGGTGATCGCGCGCAATTTCCAGTTGATCAGCCGGGAACTGGGCTAGTGACTCCGCGGGCGACACTACACAGATGGTATCATCGGGTTGTAGTTTGGGTGGGATTTGCAAGTTGCCTCCAGAAATGAAAGGACACGTGCAACGCATACTCAGTTCACTGCTACGATAGCGTAAGCGCGTTCTTTTGCCGAGTGCTCTCGCCGGCCCGTTGGAGTGGTTCCGACGCGCCTACTATACGAGCGTGTTCGCCAGGTTGCGCCGCTAGGAGGGGTGCAGTCCGGGTCGGCGGCGGAGTGCTGCTTTTAGCTTTACTGTGACCGTCTTGAATCGGGGCGTCCGGGTCTGTGTGGGAGAGGCCATCAGAGCGGCGCGGCGCGCCTGTTCGGCCATCTCCCGACGTCGTTGTCCGCGTTCGATCTGGTCGGCGCGGCGCTGTCGCTCGGCGTAAAAATCTTTCCAGGTAACCATGGGCTGACCTCCACATATTATCGGGTGGCTTAGTGCGGCTTAGCGCGAGGCAGGACTGCCTTAGGCCCAAAATGGCTCTGTTGTTGGACGCGGCGATGGGAAGAGTAAATTGAGCAGGCGACTTTGGCGCCGCCTCTAGACCGACCGCGGTGATTGTCGCGGGCTATTCTTCAGACAAATCAGGGGCTTTTTCGTCCGGTTCGAAGTCAACAACGTCGAGATTGAGTATCTCCGTAAAGATCTCAGGATCGACGTCGTGGATGCGCATTTCTATCAAATGATGGGGAGCCAGGTCCCGGCCGGTGGCTTTACGCATGTCACGGATATAGTCGACGTCGACGTCATGGAGGCGCATTTCCACGATCTCGTCCACGGTGATGTCCTCAAAACCGGCCTCGCGGATAGCCTGGACGTAGCGCGGCGTGACCTCGTGAATGCGCAGGGCCACCAACTCGTCCGCGGTCAGATCGGCGAAGCCAATCTCGCGCATCTCGGCAATGAAGTGGCCGTCGACACCGTGGATGCGCAGTTGCAGCACCTGATCGATAAGGTCGTCAGAGTCACGGCGGCGCCGGCGACGAGTGCGGCGCCGTGGTGGACGCGGCGGCTGAGGCGGCTGGGGCGGCTGAGGTGGGAATGGGTCCGCGCCACGTGGTCCTTCGGACTGCGGCGGCTGGACCTCGCGGACCTGGTCGCCTGCTTCCAGCGCGTCCAGCAGCGATTGTGCTTCGTCGACTGTGATCTTCCCCCTGGCCAGCATTTCTAATATCTGAGTACGTTCTTCGTTCATGATTCACTCCTCGACAGTAGTTGTGTCGCTTCGGCGACGGTGATCTCACCTCGATCCAGCCGTTCCAGAATTTCCTGCCGTTGCCAACTGACTCCTTCGTCTTGCGGGACGGGCGGCACTTCTTCGAAGTCGAGGGCGGCGACCACTTCGTTGAGCCGGTTGCGGATGCTCCAATAAGAGATCCCCAGATCGCGCTCCATCTCCTTGACGTTGCCCCGGTTCTTGACAAACACCTCCAGAAAAGCAAGGTCTTCGGGCGCAAGGCGGCAGAAGCGGCAGGGGGCGAAGTGGCCGTGAACGACGGTATCGCAGGCAGTGCAGCTTAACTCGGTGGCCACGAGGGCACTCCCACAACTTGGACATTCTTCCAAAATCTTGCGCATATCAGCTTCCTCTTTAAACGATAACGACAGATTAGCACAAAAATTATGCAGTGTCAACAATAATTTTGGTCATAACGCTAAAATATTTGGGGCGGCTCAATAGGGGGATCGTTGCCAATCTGCAGCGTTGTCTCTCGCGGCGAACACGGCATAGCCGGGTGGAAGATATCAAGCAGCGCTGTCGGAAACAGAGGGGAACCGTGTTGGCGCTATTAAATTATCTGATCAAGAGCTTCTAACTACCCATCCCCAAATGCAAACCTCCCTGCCCGCGACCGCATCGTGCTCCACGCCCAGGCACTGTAGATGGCGGCCAATCTCCCATCTCTAATCCCCAATCTCCCTCTCCAACACCAGATACATCGCATGGGACCACAGCAGCGGGGTGGCGATGGGACCACGCCAGTCGACCCACTTTTCGTAGTAGTCGGGGGCGATGAGGTACTGAGGGATCTGCTCGGGGAGGTGGCCGTGGGCGTCGGCCTGGGCCGCGATCCAGTCGAGGAGGGAGCGGGCGCGGGTGGGGTCGCCGGCGCAGGTATGGTACCAGCCCAGCCAGGCGGCGAGCAGCAGCCATTGACCACCGCCGTAGTAGCTGTCGTGGGCGTAGCGTTGGACGCCGCCACCATCGGGACGCAGCTGGGCCTCGATGCGTTGCACCGTGCGTTGCACGCGCGGATCGCCGGGGTCGACGACAGCGTAAGGCACGGAGAGGCCCAACAGACTGGCGTCGACGGCGTCGCTGCCCAGGTATTTGACGAAGTGGCCGTCGCGCACGCCTTCGCTGAGGATGAAGTTGCGCACGTTCAGCGCGCGGGTCTCGTAGTTGGGTTGGTTGGTGAGCGCCGCGGCGGCGCGCAGGCCGGCGTAGATGGCGGCGAGAGTGTAGGGGTGGATCTGGTCGCCGAACTCCTCCCACAGATCGTAGTTGGGCTGTCGCCACAGGCCGTGTAGATAATCGGCCGCGAGGCGCACGGTCTGCGCCCAAGCGCCGGGTAGCGCCGTTTGCTCCGTGAGGGCCAGGTGCTGTCGCAGGCCCCACAGCCAGGTGCCCAGGCCGTCCAGCTGGAAGTTGGGCCAGCTGTCGTCGTTACCTTCCCGGCCGTCCAGCGTGTAGCGCGTGTGCAGGTAATCATCGGGGCCCAGTGGCTCGTCGCGGGCCGCCTTGTGGAGAGCGCGGGCCACGACGTCCGCGCGACCGTTGATGACCTGTGCGCCCCAATCGTAGAAGCGGCGTGCGCTGTCGTGCTCGCCGACCAGGTCCATACTGTAGGCGATGAAGGCCCCGTCGCGGAACCAGCTGTAGGCGTAGTCGTCCATGTTAGGACAGGCGATGTAGGCGCCGGTGGGGGCCTGGTTGGCGGTGATGATTTCGATGCTTCGTCGTCGCAAGTCGATGGTCATGTGCTCAGGTCTCCATAATCGGTATTTCGTAGAACGATTTTGTAAATTTGTAAATCGTTTGCCGCCGCTGCCACGGAACGATTTGAAAAATCGTTCTACAGCAACCCCACACAGGTCGTCCCTACAAAGATTCGTCAGTCGGCGGCCCATTCGATGATAATCAGGTTCCAGTAAGCCAGCGAGGGCATGGTAAATGTGAGCGTGGCGTTCTGGAATTCGTGGGCCAGCGGTTGTGGTGCGATGTCGTTGCCGTCTGGCGTGGCCAACCACACGGCGGCGACCTCGCGCTCGACCTGCGCCAGGCGCACGGTGGTCGGGCCCAGCCGCGCGGGCGCGGCGGGCACTTCCTGGTCCCAGCGCACCTGGCCCACGTCCCGCAGGTTGATCAGGCTGATGGCCGTAAAATCGTCGCGCTCGCGCACAATGGGCCACACCTTGTTCTTGCGTTGGGAGGGGTTGCTGGAGGCGCCATCGACCGTGATGCGCCGGGCGTAAGCGGGCGTGGCGTTCTGCGTGCGGGGGCCGATGACGTCCTGGTAGCGCACGGCGAAATCGTACAGGCCGCGCACCGCTTCGGCCAGCGCGGGGGACATGGGCCGGTGTTTGGGGAAGTAGGGATCGGCCAGCAGCGCGGCCTGCTCGCCAAGCTCGATGTGCCCACCGCCGCTGGCGAAGATGATGGCGTCCATCAGCCGCACGTTGTGCTCCCAGGCGGGGTCGATGTAGGCCGCCAGCACCACGGGCTTGCCCTGGCCCAGAGCCTGGGCCTGCACGATGAGCGTGTGCAAATCCTCGAACCCCACGTAGGGGTCCCAGACCTCGATGTAGACAATGTCCTGGGCGGCGGGGGCCACAGCTTCTATGGGCCAGTTGGTGACGGCGTTGAAGACCACCGCGCCGTCGTCGCGCTGGCCCTGCACCACCTCCTGCGTGGCGTCGATCAGGTGCGCCAGGGGCTGCGCAAGGTCGAAGCGCTGGCCCTGGGCGTCGTAGGCCACTTTGGGCGCACCGTACTGATCCAGGTGGATGCCGTCGAAGTCGGTGTGGCTCAGGACATCTTCGAACTGCCCCAGCAGATGGCGCGTCCAGGGCGAGCCGGGACGCGGGTCCATGTACACCAGGAAGTTCTCGCCGAAATAGTGCACGTCTCCGTTCGCCTCGTACAGCGCCCACTCGGGATGTTCTTCGTAGAAGGGGATGGACGCAGCGTACACGGCGGCGTAGGGCATGGCAGCCATGTTCTCCGCGTGCGCGGCGTCGATGAGAGCCTTCACGGTGTCCAGCGACAGCCGGCGGTCCAGGGGATCCAGGTAAGGCTCCTCCTCGGGCAGAAGCTGCTCGTGGCGGTACATCCAGTCGTAGAATTGCAGGGCGTTGATGTGGTAGCGGGCCAGCGTGCGCATCGTGGCCGGCGCGTCGTCGCGGCCGGGCGCGAAGTCGCTGAGAAAGCCGTAGCGCGGCGCTTCGGTCCAGTGATTGAGGACGTCGAAAGCGGTCGTGTGCCGCGCCAGCGCCCGGCCGTCCGCCGTTTCCAGCGCCAGGTCCAGGCCGTAGCCGCGGGGAGCGGTTGGGGGCGGGGTCAGGGTCAGGGAGAGGGTCTGGTCGCCGCCGGTGAGCGTCACGGGTTGGGTCACGTCGTCCACGTCACGGTTCAGGTGGCGCAGGGTGGTGCGCAGATGGGCGGGTGTGTCTTGGGGGACCTGGCTGCTGAGCTGAACGGTGAGCGTTACCGGCTGGCCGGGGTGGTAGATGGCGCAGTCGAAAGAAATGTACAGAGAGAGCATGGATTAGCCTTTGAGCCCACTGCGGGCAATGCCGCGAATGAAGTGGCGTTGGAACATGGCGAAAACGATGACGACGGGAATAAGAGCCACGATGGAGGCGGCGAAAACCTGCCCCCACTGCGTCAGGTTCTGGTTCTGGAAGAGGGCAATGGCCACCGGCAGCGTGCGCCTCGTCGTTTCTTGAATGGCCACGTGAGCCCAGGGGAACTCGTCCCAGCTATAAAGAAAGGTGAAGATGGCCACGGTCGCCAGGCCGGGGCGAGAGAGGGGCAGGATGACGTGGCGGAAAATGGTCCAACGGTTGCCGCCGTCGATGCGCACGGCGTCCTCCAGATCGGAGGGGATGCTCTCGAAGAAGCCGCGCAAGAGAAAGGTCTGCATGGAAAGGTTCATGGCCACGTAAACCACGATGAGGCCGGCAAAACGATTGAGCAATGCCAGCCGCTTGGCCACCAGGAATTGGGGAATGATGAGCATCACCGGCGGCACCATCATGCCGATGAGCAGCGTGTAAAAGAGCACATTCTTGCCCGGAAAGTCGAGCCGGGCGAAAGCGTAGGCCAGCATCGAGGAGAGGAAGACGGTGCCGGCGGTAGCTACCAGCGCCACGAACAGGCTGTTCAGGAAGTATAGAAAGAAGAGATCCCGCTGCAGGGCCAGCACGTAATTGCGCAGGGTGAATTCGCTGGGCCACAGGCGCGGCGGGTACTCAAAGGTATATTGCTGGGTCTTC
>DATHSI010000273.1:0-6187 GCA_035464315.1 Candidatus Sulfomarinibacteraceae bacterium | reverse complement strand
GCTCTTATCCACAACGTCGGCCAGCAAAAAAGCGACGTGATCATCGTCCAGCTCGATGACGTCATAGAAATCGCCCCCGACCTGGCGCGCCGGCCGCAAATAACAGGAGAAGGAATAGTCGGGAAACCGCGGCAACGTTCGCGGCAAAAGGCTGCGCTGAACACCGGCAGCGATCTCCAGATCGCGCTCCATCCGCTCCTTCTCCAGCAAACTCGCCTGCGCCGCGCGCAATTCCTCATAGGCGCGCGTCAACTCCTGATTTTTCGCCGCCAGTTCTTCGATAGCCCTCTGGTCATTGTCATGCAACATCTTTACCACGTGGCGCACAATAGCATAGGCGACGGCCGGGCTCTTCTGCAGCAGTTCTCCAAAGATCCGCTGGGTAATCTCCAGAACAGTCGTCTCGGTAAGCGTCACGCAGTTGGCCATGCGCGGCGTCTCGTCCAGCAGGCTCAGTTCACCAAAGTAATCACCCGCACGACGAATGCCCAGCAACTTCTCCCTACCGTCCTCCTGAGCCTGCGCAATCGCCACCTGCCCATCCACCACAATGTAAAAGGTGTCTTCAACTTCACCCTGCCTGCACAAGGTTGTTTCGGCAGGATACGTGCGTCGCCGGGCCACCGCGCGCAGCGTATCCAGCGTCGATGGTTCCAGCCTCTCAAAGGTCCGTTTCAATATTGTCGTATCCATGGGCATATACCATCCTATAGCCCGGCGAACACGCCGGCGGGCCGACCCTATCCGCGTCCTTGAAGAAAGTCCAGTAAGCGCGCCAATGACCAGGTGTTTACCACGTCATCGGTCTGAGCCCATCCCCGCTGGGCCGTAGCCACGCCAAAGTGCAACAGATCCAGTTCTCCGGCGCTGTGGGCGTCGGTGTTCACGGCAAGCGTCACACCTTGTTCCAGCGCTCGTCTGACGTGGACGTCGCGTAAATCCAGCCGCCGCGGGTTGGCGTTGACTTCGAGGATGGTCCCGGTGCGCGCCGCTGCCGCAAAAATGCGATCCATGTCCAGATCGGCGCCAGGGCGGTCAGGAAGCAAACGACCGCTCGGGTGCGCCAGCATGTCTACGTGCGGGTTCTCAATTGCCCGCAGAGCCCGCTCCGTAACCTGTTGGCGTGGCTGGCTGAGGCTGACGTGCAAGCTGGCAATCACAAAGTCGAGCTCAGCCAGGACGTCGTCCGGGTAATCGAGTGTGCCGTCGGCCCGGATTTCCATTTCTGTGCCGTGCAAAATGCGAAAATCAGGCCCCATCGCCTCGTTCGCTTCGGCGACCTCCTCAGCCTGCTGGCGCAGACGCTCCACCGACAACCCATTGGCAATGCCCAAGCTCACAGAGTGGTCCGTGATCGCAATATACTGCAACCCTCTCGAACGGGCAGCCTCTGCCATTTCGAGGATTCTCAGGCGACCGTCTGACCAGGTGCTGTGCATGTGCAGGTCCGCCATGATCTGCTCTTGCTGCAACAATTGAGGAAGCTCGCCGTGCATGGCAGCTTCGATCTCCCCCCTGTCCTCGCGCAGGGTGGGCGCAATGTAAGGCAAGTCCAGGACCTCGTAGACCCCTTCCTCCGTATCACACACGATCTCGCCTTCGCTGGTAGGCTCGCCGTCGGCCATAGGACGAAAGGCGTGCTCGTTCAGACTGAGCCCTTTCTTAAGGGCCAGCTCCCGCAGGCGCACGTTGTGATCCTTGCTGCCGGTAAAATAAGATAGCAGCGTGCCCCAACGCGCCTCGGGCAACACGCGTAAATCAACCTGCAGGCCGTTGAACAACTGCACTGTACTCTTCGACGGTCCTTTGACCACAACCGTTTCTACCTGCGGCAGTTTGACAAAATGGTCCATGATGTGCTCGGAGGCTTCCGCCGCCACCAGCAGGTCAAGGTCTCCTATCGTCTCGCGCATACGGCGCAATGAGCCGCCAACAGCCGACCGCGTCACACCTTCCAGGTCGTTCAATTCTGCAAGCAACGCCTGGGCCTCAGGCCAGGCCACCCCGAGCAGCGCGCGGTCATCGCCATGCCGCTCCAGAGCCTCAATGCCCGCCAGGATGTTCTCCTCCGTCTTGCGCCCCATGCCGGACAGCTTGCGCAGAGCGCCCGACTCGGCCGCCTCCTTCAGACCCTCCAACGTGGTGATCCCCAGCGCTTCGTAAACGGCCATAACCCGCTTGGGGCCCAGCCCTTCCACACGCAGCAAACCAACCAGCTCCGGCGGGATCTGTTCGGCCAGACGCTCGTAGAATTCCAGCTTGTCCGTGGTCAACAGTTCCTCAATCTTCTCGGCGAGGGTGGCGCCGATGCCCGGGATTTGCGTCAGCTCGCCTTTCGCATGGACCGTATTGATATCGCGACCCAGACCGCGCACACTCTCTGCGGCCTTGCGATAGGCCAGAATACGATGAATATTATCTCCGCGAATCGCCAGCATATCGGCGACCCGCTCAAAGGTTTCTGCCACGTCACGGTTGTTCATAGTCGCTGATTATACCCGGCTCATAGCAAAGGTAAAAAGCCGCACAGTTGGTACGCGCCAGGCTTGCCTCGCTATTGATCGTCCCTGTTTTGACGTATACTTGGGCGAAAATGGCAACTATTACACGGCAAGGAGACGGCGCCAATGAATTTCAAAACCATTATCGAACCTTTTCGTATCAAAGTCGTAGAGCCTATTCGTCACACCACGGAAGCGGAGCGGCGCGCGGCTCTGGAACACGCCGACCACAACCTTTTTCTGCTGAAAGCTGAGAACGTACTGATCGATCTGCTGACCGACTCTGGCACCGGAGCCATGTCCTCCCAACAGTGGGCGGGCATGATGCGCGGCGATGAATCATACGCGGGCGCCGCCTCCTTCTACCGCTTCGAAGAAGCCGTGCGCGACATTACCAACCTAAAGCACGTCATTCCCACCCACCAGGGCCGCGCGGCAGAGCGCATCTTGTTCGGCGCCATGCTGCAACCGGGCGACGTCGTGCCCAACAATACGCACTTTGACACCACGCGGGCCAACGTTGAACATCGACAGGGTGAGGCGCTGGATCTTCCCGACCCGGATGCTCACCAGCCACAGCTCGTCAAACCCTTTAAAGGCAACATCGATCTGGAGGCGCTGGAAGCCGTCCTCAAGGATCCATCGCGCAACACGCCGCTGGTCATGATCACCATTACCAACAACTCCGGCGGCGGTCAGCCGGTGAGTATGGCCAACCTGTGCGCCGCCAGCGAGCTCTGCCACCGCTACGGCGTGCCCCTGTTTCTCGACGCCTGTCGCTTCGCCGAAAACGCCTGGTTCATCCGGCAGCGCGAAGAAGGATATGCCGACAAGAGCCCGCTGGAAATAGCCCGCGAAATGTTCAGTTACGTCGACGGCTGCACCATGAGCGCTAAGAAAGATGGATTATCCAACATCGGTGGCTTTCTGGCGCTCAACGATGACGAGCTGGCGCAAAAGTGCAAGACCCTCCTCATTCTTACCGAAGGTTTCCCCACTTACGGCGGCCTTGCCGGCTACGATCTGGAGGCTATCGCCGTCGGCCTGCATGAGGCGCTCGATGAAGATTACCTGCGCTACCGCATCCGCTCTGTAGAGTATCTGGGGGACATCCTTACCCGCGAAGAGATTCCCATCGTGCAACCACCCGGTGGGCATGCCGTCTATCTCGACGCGCGCGCCATGCTATCGCACCTCCCGGCAGACCAGTATCCGGGCTGGGCATTGGCCAACGCCCTCTACCTGGCGGGCGGCATTCGCTCGGTGGAAATCGGCTCGGTCATGTTCGGCCGGCAACCCGACGGCTCCGAGAAACCGGCAGCCATGGAACTGGTACGGCTGGCGTTCCCTCGGCGCACGTATACCCAGAGCCACGTCGACTACCTCGCCGAGGTGTTGTGCTACGTAAACGAGAATAGCGAGAAGATTCCGGGCTACCGCATCCGCTGGCAGGCCCCCGTCTTGCGCCACTTCTCCGTGAAAATGGAGCCGCTGGCCCCCGTCAACCTCTAGCCTGGCCGGACAAGATACCGTCAATTTGCAGCGGCGCAGGACTATGTTATAAGTATCTAAAGCGGTCACGACCGGTGACTCCAGGCCGGCGGGCCCGGTCGCCTTTTCCCGTCGTCCGCTCTTCAAACCGATGGCTGACCCTGCTCGGCCTCGTGCTACGCTACGCTCCGGGAGGGATTGTGCCTATTTCGCTGCTCGTAGCCCCCGGCGGCGCGGGCAAAACCGACTACGCCTTACAACTGGTGCGCCAGACGACAGATGGTCTGCATCAACTTGCACGCGTCTGTGTCGCCAACCGGCAACAGGCCATGAGCTGGCAACGGCGCCTCGTCCAGGGTCCAGGCGACAGGCCTGGCCACATCGGCGTCGAGGTCATGACCTTCGACGATCTTTACGCCGCCTGTCTGGATGCAGCGGGATGGACGGTTACGCGCATCGACGAAACGGTTGAGCACCGGCTTATCCGCGCCGCGGCGCAGCAGCTCGATCTGGCCCATTACGGCGCACTTCGGCAACGTCCAGGCTTCATCCAGGAGCTACGACGCCTCATCGGCGAATTCAAGTCCACACAGTTGCGACCCCAACAGCTGGCCGATGGTATCGAGGCGCTGGGAAACGAAGCGCGTTTGCGCGAAGTAGTCCAGTTATACAAGCGTTACAACGACCTGCTTCAAGAGCAACAGTGGACGGACTCCCGTGGCCTGGGCTGGATGGCCCTTGCGGCGCTGCAAGGCGACAGCGCAAGCCACGCCTACGCGTGGCCCCGGGCGCATCTGTGGCCCTTGTTGATAGTCGACGGTTTCGACAGTTTCACCCAGACACAGCTGGCGCTCCTGAAACAGTTGGGCCAGCGCGTCGACCGTCTGATCATCACCCTGACGGGGGACGCCGGCGCGGACACCCCCCGCCGGGCGCACCGCCGCTTTCACCGCACGCGGCGCGAACTGGAACAGCGTCTGAACGTCACCGCCCAACCTCTTCCGGCCCGTTCGGCGCGGCCAGCGCCCCGCGGCGCGCTGGCGCACCTGCGAGAGAACCTGTTTGTGGGATCAACCACACAACAACCTGATGACGGCGCGGTTCACATGCTAGAAGCGCCAACGCCCGCGGTTGAAGTGCGCGAAGCGCTGCGCTGGCTGAAACGACGTATAGTGGACGAGGGCGCGCGACCGCACGAGTTGGCGCTGTTGGCCCGCGATCTGCAACCATACACGCCCTTCATCCAACAGACCGCGGCCGAATTCCAACTGCCGGTCTACATCCTGGGAGGACTGTCTCTGGCCCAGAATCCCTGTATCGCCGCGCTGCTCAACCTGCTGCGCCTTATGCTCCCCGCAGACGACAATGGCGCTCAGCAACAAACAGATTCATGGCAACCGGCGCTCCCGCGGCGTCCTGTGCTTGCCGCCTTGCGCTCGCCCTATTTCGATTGGCGCAGTGCGCTGGACCTAACCGCCACAGATGTGGCGCAACTGGACGTCCTGGCGCGACAGTGGCGCGTGGTCGGCGGGCGCAAGCAGTGGTTGGAAGCGTTGTCGGCGGCAGCCGCGACCCCACAAAGCGCCAGGCCGGATCCAGAATCCGGAGAGCGCGTGGCCTCAGCGCCACAGGGCGAAACGGCGCGCGCCTTACGGGAAAAGTTCCGGAGCTTTCTGCACCGCATTCGCCCGCTGAGAGGTCAGCATCCCTGGCGCGAACACGTGTCCTGGCTGGAGGCGCTGTTAGGACCTGATGACGCAGAACCGACCTCACACAGCTCAACAGACAACTCTCTGAGAGTCATTGCGTGCGCACGCGCCGGCGCTGAGGCCGGCGAAAATGACCAGCTGCAGGTCGCCAGACGCGATATTGCTGCCTTGCACAAGCTAAAGAACATCTTGCGCAGCCTTCTGTGGGCTGAGGATGCCGGCCTCTTGAACCCGCCGCTGTCCTTCACGGAGTTTGTCGAGGAACTGGCCAGCGCAGTGGACACCGCGCGCTACCAGCCCCACGCTGCGTGCGACGCGAGTCTGGTTGCTCCACGCCTCCAGACGCGAGGCGTGACCTACCGCGCCGTGGCCCTTGTGGGTCTGGCGGAAGGCACGTTTCCGGCGACACTCACAGAAGATCCCTTCCTGCGTGAGAGCGACCGGCGGCGGCTGCGCGAAGAGCACCACTTCTCACTGGAGTCTAGC
>DATHSI010000272.1:0-2709 GCA_035464315.1 Candidatus Sulfomarinibacteraceae bacterium | reverse complement strand
CAGAAAACGGCCGCGCTTCTCTACCGGAAAACAGCGCGCGATGAGGTCTTGCCATGCTGTCGCCACCACACCGGCGCCAACGGCGTGCATGGCATAACTGACCAGGAAAACGGTGAGCGCCAGCCCGCCGCTGCGAGGCGCCAGCAACGCGGCCGGGATCAAGAACCACATAGGAAGACGTTCGAGAAAAAATCCAAGGTTCACCACCACCGGCTTCTTACGCGCCAGGCGCTCCACAGCATTGGCCGTAAACAGCTGCGGCAAAAACCACCCGCCTTGGGCCACGACAGCCAGTAAGCCAATGGCCACCGTACTATCTGTCAATTTACTGATGAATAGCGGGCCAATCGTACTCGAAGAAGCGAAGCTCAGGCCGAACCAGAACGAGGCGCCGTCCAACAAGTTGACGGTAAAATTCCAGCGGTAATTGCGTTCAGCAGCGGCGTTGGCTTCCTCGTCGCTCGCGGGCGGAACAGGACGGTCAAGCTGCAGGAGGCGTCGAAGCGCCAGGCGATGCCAGGGGATCGGCGTTGTCATCGTCGTCTAGAGAATATGCCGTGTCTCCGGCGGTTGCGGCTGGCGCACGGCAAGTTCCAGAGGGCGGGAAAGTGTGCGTAAATGGAAGAGGAGCCACAAAAGGCCAACGATAAGCCCTGTCAGGCCGGCGCCGGCGGTCACTTCCCTTATGGTCCAATCCAAATAATCTTGCGCGTAGCCTGCCCACCAGATGGAGATCGATTGCGTCAGCGTGAGCAGTGCAAATTCGAAGGCGAAGACGCGGCCGCGAAAGCGATCGGGGACAACCATCTGTAAGAGCGCGGCTGAGAAGACCCAAACTGTGCCCGATCCGACGGTGCGCAGCAGCGTTGCCACGCCAAACCAGGCAAATGTGGGCGCCGCCGACAGGCCCAGAATGCCGATCGCTAGCACCCAGAAACCAATGGTAATAGCCCAGCGTAGGCGTCCCGACTCATCACCTAGCCAGCGGCGCAGAAGGATGGGGCCAAAACCGGTCCCGATTCCCGTAATGGCATAAATAATGCCCAACGTGGCGGAACCATCGCCGCCCAGCGGGAAGATCTGTTCGGCGAAGTTGACCTCCAGGACGTTTATCGCGCCCCAGACCAGTGAGCCCCCTCCTTTCACCAGGGCAATAGCCAGAATGAATGGCTCTCCACGAAGGTAACGAAGGCCGTCGACAAAGTCGAACCACCCGCCGCGACTGACCTCGGCCCGTTCGCTGGCTAATTGCGCCGGAACGTGCACGCGGCTGATGAACCATGCCGCAAGCAGGAATGTCATCGCATCGACAACAAACGCTGTGTCATTCCCCAGGAAAGCCGCAACCAGTCCGCCCAGGAGTGCACCGATAGCCAGCATCGTGCTCCAGGTGAAACTATCCAGGGCGTTCGCTGTGACCAGATCATCACGTTTGACGATATTAGCAATGACTGCCGTGCGCGCGGGTATGAAGACGGCGCTGAGGGCGAACTGTGTTGTGGTCAGCAGGTAGAAGAACCAGATGTGCGCGGGGTCACGAATAAGCAGAAAGCCCAAAACGATGAGCGCCCGCAGGAGGTCGGAGGCGATCAAGATGCGACGTCGATCAAAGCGATCGGCAAGCACGCCGGCAAACGGGCTGAAAATGAAGAGCGGAAGAAAACGCGCTAGAAAAAGATAGCTAATTGCGACGCCGCTGGACGTCAGATCGGCGATGAGCGACGCCGCCGCAATGAGGTTAAACCAATCTCCTAACTGGCTGACCACCGCCCCAAGCCAGAGATTGCGATAGTTTATATTGCGTCGAAGGAGGTCGATGTAGATGTCCATGAATGTCGTGTCGGCAGAACGCGCGTGGCGGCGTTCCGCCATAAATGCCGCTATCCAGAACAGCAGAGTATATCACTGTCATGGCAAATTGGGGACCGTTGACGACATGGAAACGGCATCTGCGGGAGTGATCATAGCGCAAGCTTGTTGAAATTGAGGGGGGACATTCGGAAAACGAAACAGGGCGAGATTGGCAGTGACCTACTCTCCCAGGGGCTCGCGCCCCGAGTACCATCGGCGCTGACGAGCTTTACTGCCGGGTTCGGGATGGGACCGGGTGTACCCTCGTCGCTGCAACCACCAATCTCGCCCTGTGTAAGTGCTTAACAGGGGGAATAGCGAAGGCGTTAGGCGGCGGGAGCGACGTTGCCGTCTGTCCCACCACGCACGCGGGGGGGTCGGCGTCTGGGGCGGACCGTGCGGTCCACCGCAGACGTCCAACTTCTCCGTACCATATGCTTTGTAAGCCCTCGACCATTAGTACGGCTTTGCTGCACGCATTGCTGCGCTTCCACATGCCGCCTATCCAACTGGTCGTCTCCCAGCGGTCTTACCCGGAGCAACATCACTGTTGCTGACCGGTGAGGGAACTTGTCTTGAGGCGAGCTTCCCGCTTAGATGCTTTCAGCGGTTATCCCTGCCAGACGTAGCTACCCAGCAATGCCGTTGGCACGACAACTGGCACACCAGCGGTCTGTCCACCCCGGTCCTCTCGTACTAGGGGCAGCTCCTCTCAATTCCCTTGCGCCCACAGCGGATAGAGACCGACCTGTCTCACGACGGTCTGAACCCAGCTCACGTACCGCTTTAATGGGCGAACAGCCCAACCCTTGGGACCTTATCCAGCCCCAGGATGCGATGAGCCGACATCGAGGTGCC
>DATHSI010000271.1:0-22860 GCA_035464315.1 Candidatus Sulfomarinibacteraceae bacterium | reverse complement strand
CCTCTTCCACAACGGCCTCGGCAATAAGATTGGCGGTTTCCTCACAGGGATCCAGTTGCGCCACGAGTTGTACGAGGCTGTCCGGTGGGGCCGACAGGTGGGAAACGAGTTGCTGAAGGCGGGGAACCGTGGCGAGCGCCAGGCCGATATTCTCCAGATCTCGCGGTGTGGCGCGCCCGCTCACGGCGCGATTGGCCAGCCGTTCCAGATCAGGCAAGGACTTCAGCCGGTCGCGTATGTCGGCGCGCAAGAGGGCATCGTCATAGAAGGCCTGCACCTCGTCCAGGCGGCGGTTTAGCCGCTTCCTGTCGCGAAGCGGGCGCGTAATGCGCTGGCGCAGGAGGCGCGTGCCCATCGTCGTCACCGTCTCGTTCAGCACACCCATCAGCGACGCAGAGCGTTGTCCGCCCAGCGACTCGGTCAACTCTAGATTGCGCCGCGTGGCAGCGTCCAGGGCCATATATTTCTCGACGTTGTACGTGGCCAGCCGTTGGATCTGCGCCACGGTTCCCATCTGCGTTTCCTGCAGATAGTGCAGGGCGGCGCCGGCAGCGCATATTGCCAGCGGCTTGTCCTGGCAGCCGTAAGCCGCCAGGCTCTGCGCCTTGAAATGCTCCAGCAGCGTTTTGCGCGCGTTGCCTTCCTCAAAGCGCCACGCCGGAATTCGGCTGACAGGGGCCTGCATGTCGTTCAGGCTTTGCTCGCCATCGGGCAGCAACAGTTCGGCCGGGGCCAGCCGCGCCAGCTCTTCTACCAGCGCCCGACGGCTGTCCAGCTGCGTCGTGGCGAATTCTCCCGTGGTTATTTCCGCGTAGGCCAGGCCTGCTTGCGAGCCGTCCACAAAAACGGCGACCAGATAATTGTTGCGCCCGGCCTCCAGCATGCCCGGTTCGATAACCGTTCCCGCGGTGAATACGCGGACCACGTCGCGTGGCATCAGGCCGTTGACGGTATCGTCACCGATCTGCTCGCACAGGGCCACTTTGTACCCTTTGGCGATGAGCTTGGCGATGTAGCCTTCGGCCGCGTGGTGCGGCACGCCGGCCATAGGAATGCGCTGGTTCTTGCCTACGGGCCTGCTGGTCAGGACGAGATCCAGTTCCTTGGCGGTGACCTGCGCGTCTTCGTCAAATGTCTCGTAGAAATCGCCGAGGCGAAAAAAGAGGATGGCGTCCGGATGCTGGTCCTTTATATCCAGGTATTGTCGGCGAAGAGGCGTTACTTTGCTTTTACCCATATATTCAAGAGATGCCAGCAATCAGCAGGTAGGTAGCAGGCACTCCCCGGCTCCCGGTCAGGAGGCGGCGCTGGCCTGTTCCGCTTCTGCTGTCTTACTGACTTCTGTGTCTTCATAATGATACTGGCTGAGCCACGCTTCCAACGCCTGGCGATGGCGTGACTGTAGATTGGACAGGGGCCGTTTCTCGCGCAACAATTGATCCGCTTCGTCAAAGGCCAAGCCTTCATAGCGCATGAGGTATGCGGCGAGCAGGGTTACCGAGCGTCCGCGACCCTTGGCGCAATGCACCAACACCGTATTGCCTGTCTCCACCTGCTTACGAATGAAAGCGACGCCTTCGTCGAGGATATCCGGCGGGGGGACGAGGATGTCCAGGACCTTGAGCTGCAGATAATCAATCCCGTGGCGCCTGTATAGGGCAACGTCGTCCTCGCGCTCGGCGCGGATATTGATAACGGCGTCGATGCCGGCCTCCAGAAGAAAGTCGTAATCGCGCGGGTAGTGTGGCGCGCCTCCCAACCATAACTGCGGGGTAATCTCATCGAACCAACGGTGACGCTGAACGCGTTCGTAGACGAATCGAATAACTGGGAATAGTTTATCGAAGAGATAGTGGAATGGGTTCATGACTGACTAGGATAACGAGATTAGAGGGAATGGGCAACAGGAAGACCTTTTTCCCAGAGGCAATCAATGTATAATAGTACCTGCGGGTCTTTGACAGGAGAGTTCCTCTTCGTACATACTTGATCACACTGTACGGGCACCAGGGCATCACCGCGGGGCTACGCCGGTCTGCCTTTGAGAAGAGTGAAAATGAAGCACACATTGAGGCGTTTGGTACACAGCAGGTGGGGCAGATTGCTGCTGGCCAGTTTTCTATTGCTGGCTATTGTGGCTGTCACCTTGGACCAATATGCCTCGCGCCGTGATCTGTCACACCTTCTGGGCACAGCCAGGCTGAACGAGGGACAGCCCCCGCAGGAGGGGCGCCCACTGCAAGAGGGACGCCCACCACAGCAGGTCCAGCGCGTCAGTATGAGCCGCGTGGGAGTTGAGGGCAATAGCGATAGTTACGGGCCGTCTATCTCTGCTGATGGACGATACGTCGCCTTCGTTTCCGCCGCCGACAACCTGGTGCCGGACGATAACAATCAGCATCGCGACGTTTTCCTTTACGATCGATACACAGACGAAATCACCCGCCTCAGCATGGGCTACGACGGTGCGGAGGCCAACGGCCCCAGCCGGGAGCCCGTCATCTCGCGTGACGGGCAGGTTGTGGCTTTTGTCTCTCTTGCCGACAATCTGGTGCCCGAAGATAGTAATGGTGTGGAAGACGTGTTTGTTTACGACCGCAGCGACCAGACACTCAGCCGCGTCTCTATTGGTACTGAGGGGCAGCAGGCCAACGACAGGAGTGTGCACCCGGCTCTTTCCGGCGACGGTCGTCTGGTGGCTTTTGTGTCGCAGGCCGACAATCTGGTCGCCGATGATGAGAATCGAGCCTCGGATATATTTGTTCATGACCGGGTGCTAGAGGATACAGAGCGTGTGAGTGTGTCCAGTGATGGAGAGCCGGCCAACAAGACCAGCAAACATCCGGCGTTATCGGCCGACGGTCGCTTCGTGGCTTTCCAATC
The DNA here is from genome assembly GCA_035464315.1 of Candidatus Sulfomarinibacteraceae bacterium. Lineage (GTDB taxonomy): Bacteria > Chloroflexota > Anaerolineae > Promineifilales > Promineifilaceae > JAAYYY01. The sequence continues at coordinate 19,977 of DATHSI010000271.1, read as the reverse complement.
GCGGGCCAACAATCTTGACGCGGCCGATCGTGATGGCCTGTACGACATCTTCGTGCATGATCGACGCACGTCGACCACCGAGCTTGTGAGTCGCAACCAAGAGGGGAGTGCGGGGAATCATGAAAGCCTCCGCCCGTCTCTATCGGATGGCGGCCGTTTTGTTGCATTTGAGTCGTGGGCCAGCAATCTGGTAGCAGGCGATGAGAACGGATACAGTGACGTCTTTGTAGTTGACCGTGATACAGGGCAGGTGGAACTGGTCAGCGTCACGTCGGATGGGGAGCAGGCCAATGACGTCAACGGCACTGCTGTCATCTCATCCGATGGCCATCTGGTGGCCTTCGCTTCCAGAGCCGACAACCTGGCGCCGAACGATAGCAACAAACAGTACGACGTGTACGTTCACGATCGCCGCAGCAGGCAAACGCGGCTGGTGAGTGTGAACCTCGTGGGGCAATCAGCCAGCGGCGCCAGCATCAGCCCATCGCTGACCACAGCCGGCCTCTTTGTGGCCTTTGATTCCACGGCGAGTGATCTGGTACATGATGACACCAACCAGTACGTAGACGTCTTTATCTTTGATACGTTTGCCGGCATGGATCTTGACCACGTAGTGCATCTACCACTCGTCGTCGAACCTTGATTAGATGCGCGGCCCCCGCGCCCAGCCACTCCTAATGCGCCCTATTCGTCCTTGACAAACGGTAGAAAGGCGGCCGCTTCGTGGCGGCTGCTCACGTCCAGCTTCTTCAAGATATTATGGACGTGATTTTTTACCGTCCCCACTTCGATGTACAGTTTATCTGCAATCTGCTGATTGCTGAAGTCCTCGCCAATCAAATCGAGCACTTCTCGCTCGCGCGGCGTCAACTGGGCGTAGGCCGAGGGATCGATATTGGTCTGGGTGGAAATCTGCGCCAGTTCGTTAATGTGGTTCATCAACGCCGCAGCGATGTCGGGCGAGATGATCGCTTTGCCATCGTATGCTGCGCGGATGTGTTCGAGGAGCCGCTCGGTTGAGACTTCTTGCAGCACATAGCCTGACGCGCCGGCTGCCACATATTGCAGAATAGCGTTCTTGGACTTGGGAAGGCCAATCACCAGCACTTTTGTGTTCGTGTCCATGTCAGCGATTGCCTCGGTAATCTGCAGAGCGCCATTGTCCGGCAACGTGGCGGCAACCAGAACCATCTCACACGGTTGGTTCTCCAGGCACTCCAGCGCCTCTTCGGTGCTCGAAGCCTGTGCAATCACCGTAATGTCCTCTTCTTCGTCGAGGACATTGGCGATAATACTGCTAATCAGTTGTGTCTGATGAACAACCAAAACGCGGATCATAATCTGTCACCTTCGTGTTCACATGCTCCGTGGCCCCGAGACATCACCCGCACGGTCTGTCGTCCGTTACTCCGGGCTCGCGCTGGCGGAAATCATAGACGGTGACTCAGGGTAGCATTACTCTTCGCATTATAGATTTTAAGCCGCGCCTTGTCGAGAGAGAATACATAACTGTTTTATATCCTGCCCTTATACCCCGGTATATTGTCATTTTGGGCTAACTTCTGTAGCCTAAGCTTGACGTTGCCTGCCTTGAAAAACGAGGTCGCTGTAGCAACCGGACCTCTGGACACACGCCGGGAAGAGAGAAGCTGTTTCGCTGATACGAGTGAATGCAACGTTCTCATAAGGAGAATTCTATGACTGGAAAAGATAGCGCTGAGGGTCCCGGTCAGGGAGGAAGTCTGCAATTCCACGACAACGGTGAGTCCCGCAAAGCGATGAGGGACGTGACCGTTATTCCCCTGGCTGCAAGTGACCCTGAGGAGGAGAAGGTGCCGCTACGCGGCAAGGTAGCGCTAATCGTTGGAGGCGCCAGCGAGAATGGGCAATCGTTGGCGGTGGCCTTTGCCGAACGGGGCATAGACGTAGCGCTAGTCTACTTCAACGATAAGCACGAACTGGCGCAACGCATTAAGAGCCAGGTGGAAGCGCGACAACAACGCTGCATGCTAATCAGCGGCAATCGCGAGGAAGATGAAGAGAACGACGAGTTTTCGCGCCAGGTCGTGCGCCGAATATTGGAAACGTTGGGCCGCCTGGACATCTTTATCAACTATTCCGCGCGCATTTTCCCTTTTCGTTACTTACTGGAGGAGGAGACGCAACAGCAGCGCGCCATTCGCAAGCAGCTCTTTCCTCACTTCACGATGATGAAGGCAGCCCTGGACCAGATTATCGGTTAGGTGCTGATACTGGTTGACGCTCCCTGGCTCCTGGTACAATCGGGAGCATGACACATGCGAACACTGCTTCATTATCGTCCTCTCTGAAGGTCTGGTTGGCAGCTGCGCGCCCCCGAACGCTGGCGCTGGCAGTTGCGGGGACCGGGCTGGGCCTATTTCTGGCGGCTGCCGATGGCTCTTTTCACGGCCTGCTGGCAGCTCTGACCGTACTCACAGCCGTTCTGCTGCAGGTGCTCTCTAACCTCGCCAATGATTATGGCGACTCGCTACACGGCGCAGATAGCAAGCAGCGGGTTGGCCCGCGCCGCGCCGTACAAAGCGGCCTGATCAGCCGCCGGACAATGCGCCAGGCGATTGCTGGCGTCGTGACCCTGACTATAATCAGCGGACTGGCTATGGTGTGGCTGGCCTTTGGCGCGCAGGCCATCCTCCTGGCACTGCTCTTCTTGTTACTGGGCGCCGCGGCCATCTGGGCCGCCATTGCCTACACGGCAAGCAGCCGGCCTTACGGGTACGCGGGCCTGGGCGACCTCTTTGTATTCATTTTCTTTGGCCTGGTAGCCGTCGCCGGCAGCTACTTCCTGCAGCGACAGGCGCTGCCCCTCGATGTTCTACTGCCTGCTACCAGTTGCGGCCTCTTTGCCGTGGGTGTGCTGAACGTCAACAATATCCGCGACCGCGAGTCTGACAGGCAGGCGGGTAAGTTCTCTATACCTGTCCGGGTTGGCCTGCAGCGGGCGCGCCTTTACCATTGGGTCTTGCTGCTGGGTGGGTTGGGGGCGGCGCTGCTCTACGTGGCGCTCAATTTCCGCTCTCCATGGCAGCTCCTGTTTCTCCTGAGCGCGCCCCTATTTGTGGCTAATGGCGCCGCTGTTGCGCGGCGTAGCGACGCGGCACTACTGGACCCCATGTTAAAACAGCTTTCAATGAGCACGCTGCTCTTTGTGCTCACGTTTGGCCTGGGGCAGCTATTGGGCTGACGATCAGGAGATGGCGTCGCTTGCCGCCTTATTCGACACAGTCGGCGTCGCTTTCACAGGCTGGCGTGACGCCGGGAAAGTGCTGCCGGTTGCGCGCCACCCAGCGATAGACCGCGTCCTGCAGCGACCGGATCAGGGGTAGGCGGTAGAGCCAGGAAATGGGGCGTCCCCACCACGTATAGGCCAGTACGGCATTGATCGCTGCTGCGCCCCCTTTCGGCTGTGCGTCCCGTGTCAGAAGCCAGACCTCAGTTTCCGTCTGCTCGGCGCTCAATCCGGCGGCTTTCATCCCTGGCGGCAACGCCTGCCAGGGCTGAATGGACACGCGGCCTTTCGTAATCCGTTCGACCCACCGGGCCGTCATCGTACAGAAGCCTCAACGCCCATCGAAGAGCAGGAGTGGTTTAACCGGATCCGTATCAGGCATCTCTCTGGCCTCCAGGCTCGACACGATCGATTCTCTCTGCGGTCACGATTCAACGTATCCGCGCCATGAAATAGCTGTCGGTCCAGCGCCCCGCACCGTAGGTGTGAAAGCGGCGGGTGCCCTCAATCTCGAAACCGAACTTCTCGTACAGGTGGACGCCCGGAGGGTTGTCCACATTAACGTCCAATTCGACTCGCCGCAGATTGAACCAGTTGTCGGCGAGATCGACAGCTGCCGCCATCAAGGCGCTGCCCACGCCACGCCCCCAGAATTGGGGGTGCACGGCCATTCCCAGGCTGGCGGCATGCGCGCGGCGCGGGTTCTGGGCACGATGCAAGGCCAGGTTGCCCACGACCCGCCCGTCGTAGTCGGCCACAAAGCGGAAAAGATCGGGGCGCGCGGGCTTGATGCGTTCCTCAACGCGGGCGAACTCTTGGCTCGGCATCTGCAACGTGGTGCGCCCCACCAGTGGGTGACGGAGGATCTGGTATACGTCCTCAATGTCATCGGGATGGAAGGGGCGGATGGTCAGGCGCTCGGCATCGAAGGGGACGCGCGCGACTTCTTCTACGGATGGGGCATCGCGCTCAGTTTGCGGCGGCGGGTTGCGCAGGCGAGCCATGATCAGATGATCCATCCAGCCATCCGGACCGTAGGCGTAGCATGATTGGCGCCCTTCTGTTTCAAAACCAAACTTCTCGTACAGGTGAATGGCCACCGTATTTGTCGTGAAGACGCCCAGCTCCACGCGGTGCAGGTTCAGCCACTCGTCGGCGATCTTCAGAATTGCCTCCACCAATTGTGTCCCTATGCCGCGCTGCCAGTACTCAGGGTGCACGAGCAGGCCCAGCCGCCCACTGTGGTTCAGGCGCGGGTTCTGGTATTGTCGCAGGGAGACGGAGCCGACAGCGCGACTATCCACGTCGGCCACGAGATAGTGACGCCCCGGCGTCTTTTGTTCAACATGCTCCTCGGTGGCGCTTATTTCCAGCGCCGGCTGCAGCAGGGTTGTGCGCGCCACTTTGGGCTGGCGCGCAGCGTCGTATAGGGCAGGCACATCCTCCTGCTGCACCGGACGTATGGTTACCTCATTGCGACCTTTCATTTTCTACTCCCGACAGAATATCGCTGGTCTCTTACATGCGGAAAGTGCCATAACGGTCGTCTGGGAACGGCGCCTTTACGGCCACGGCGAAGGCAAGTCCCAGCGCCGTTCGCGTCTGCGCCGGATCAAGGATGCCGTCATCCCACAGGCGGGCGGTCGCGAAATATGGATCGCTTTCCTCTTCATATTGGGCCAGAATGGGCGCTTTGAAGTCGGCTTCCGCCCGGGCTACGGCCTCTGCATCTGCATCTGGTTCTTCGAGCTTGCGCAGCACACGATCCTGGCCCACGGTCCACAGCACGTTGGCTGCTGCCTCGCCGCTCATGACGCTGACACGGCTGTTGGGCCACGTGAAGAGAAAACGAGGATCGTACGCCCGCCCGGACATGCCATAATTACCCGCTCCATGGCTTACGCCGTGAAAGAGCGTAATGCGCGGCACGTTGACGTTGCTGACGGCCATAACCATCTTCGCGCCGTCCTTGGCGATGCCTTGGTTCTCGTACTCTTTGCCGACCATAAAGCCGGCGATATTTTGCAGGAAGAGCAGCGGGGTGCCCCGCTGCCCGCACAGTTGAATGAAGTGCGTGGCTTTCAGCGCCGACTCGCTGAACAGCAGGCCGTTGTTGGCCACAATGCCTACGGGAATGCCCAGGATGTGGGCGAAGCCGCAGACAACGGTCGTACCGTAGCGGGCTTTGAACTCGCTGAGACGCGACCCATCCACCAGGCGGGCGATCACTTCGCGCACATCGTAGCTGACCCGTGGGTCGGCGGGGATGACCCCGTACAGTTCCTCTGGATCATAGGCCGGCTCTTCTGGTTCCTGCAACGCCACGTTCATCGCTCGTCCGGCCTGGAGGTGGCTGACGATTTCGGGGATGCGCTCCAGCGCGGCCTGTTCGTCGGGCGCAAAGTGGTCGGCCACACCGCTCAGCCGGGTGTGCACGTCCGCGCCGCCCAATTCCTCGGCGCTCACTTCTTCGCCGGTGGCAGCCTTCACCAGGGGCGGCCCGCCGAGGAAGATGGTGCCGTTGCCCTGGACGATGATCGTCTCGTCGGCCATGGCCGGAATATACGCGCCGCCGGCGGTGCAGGAGCCCAATACAGCAGCGATCTGTGGAACTCTTTTGCCCGACATACGCGCCATGTTGTAGAAGATGCGACCAAAGTGATCGCGGTCGGGAAAGACGTCCGCCTGCAGGTGCAGGAAGGCGCCCCCTGAATCGACCAGATAGAGGCAGGGCAGGTGGTTCTCTTCGGCAATTGTCTGGGCGCGCACGTGTTTCTTAACCGTTTCCGGGAAGTAGGTGCCTCCTTTTACGGTAGGGTCGTTGGCGATGATCATCACTTCGCGCCCGGAGACGCGGCCGATGCCGGTGACAATGCCCGCGCCCGGCGCTTCTCCGTCGTACATTTGCCAGGCAGCCAGCGGCGACAGCTCCAGAAAGGGGCTGTTGTCGTCCACGATGGCCTCAATGCGTTCGCGAACCAGCAGCTTGTCGCGCTTACGCTGACGCTCCACGATGCGCTCCGGTCGTTCAAAGGCTGCGCTCTGTTGTCGCTCGTGCAGCGCTTCGGCCAGCGCTTTATTGTGCCGGAAATTTTCGCGGTATTCGGGAGCGTTGGTGTCGATGTGGCTCGTGATCTGGGTCATCGTTTGCGAACCTCTTTCGCGCCTATGGACGTTGGACGGTAAAATTATGCCTGATTTATTCCAGAATCTCCAGCGAATGGAGAAGTTAAAGGAAAGTGGAGAGGTAAATGGACGCAGCGGACCTGGCCCGTTTCATCGAACAACGTGAGATTGACGCCGACATTGTCTTCCTGGATGACAAAACGCCGACGGTGGAGGCAGCAGCCGACGCTGTGGGCGTCACCCCGGCGCAGATCGTGAAGTCAGTCCTGTTCGTGGTCAAGGAGAACGGTGACCAGTATCGACCTGTGCTGGTCGTGGCCAACGGACTCTCGCGCATCGCCTACAAAAAGCTGGCCGACTACCTGGGCGTCTCGCGCCGCGCGTTGCGTATGGCGCGGCCCGCGCAGGTTAAGACCTTCACCGGCTACACCGTGGGCACGGTGCCGCCCTTCGGCCACAAAGAAGCGCTGCCCACCTTGCTGGAGGAGGGGGTAACGGCGCAGACGGAGATCTACGCCGGGGGCGGCGCGATCAATGCCCTGATGCGCCTGACAGTGGCAGAATTGCAGAGTGTGATTGGAGCGGATGTCATTGCTCTGGCGGAGTAAGAGCTGTCTTATTGGGCCGCTGCATCGCGCACGGCGGGAATGACCTGCGACGCGAAGCGCTCCAGTTGCACGGTAAAATCCCGGGAGGGCCAGAAGTTAAAGGCATCGATGCGGTGCTCGCGGTGCAGGCGCAGCACTTGGTCAATCCAATAACTGGCTGGGCCCACAATGCTCTCGTCACTCTTCTGTGACCGCTCGGTGATAAGGCCCATGAGGTTGTAGCCGCGGCGAATCTCGCTTGGATCGCGCCCGGCTTGCTCGGCGCCGCGGTCAATATTTTCCTGGATGAAGGGCAGGCGTTCTGGTGGAGCGTAGGAAATGGATACCCACACGCCATCAGCTTCGCGCCCGGTCAGGCGCAACATCTGCGGGCCGTAGGCGCCGGTCCAGATGCGAATGCGATGGGCGGGCGCCGGACCGGGTCGTGCCCCACGCACGCTGTAGATGTCGCCCTCGTAAGAAAAGGAGCCGCCGGCATTGTCCCACATGCCGCGCAAGATGTGCAGAGCGTCACGAAAGGCCCTAAATGCTTCTCCTGAGGAACGCTGCGGGCCGCCGTAGGCGCGGATGCCCTCCCAGGCAAAACCGGCGCCCAGGCCCAGCTCCACTCGCCCGCCGCTGAGCACGTCCAACGTGGCGGCCTGCTTGGCCAGCATCGCCGGTAGGCGCAGGGGCAGATTAGAGACGTTGGTTCCCAGGTGAATGTTCTGCGTGCGCATGGCCAGGGCGCTGAGTAGCGTCCAGGTATCGAGATGTTCCCGATTGTAGGGGTGATCCATGAGGGTCAGAATGTCCAGACCCAGTTCGTCGGCCAGTTGCGCGTGCTGCAGGCTCTGGGGAAAGTGCTCGACGCCGGGGTGGATGCTTGTAGCAAACAGAAGTCCGTTGCTCATAGGTGGCTCCATTTCTGAGGTTGCCTGGGCGTGATGCCCGAAAGAGTCCGTTTCAGGAAGAGAGTACGATCGGCTCTGAGCGCGTAAACAGCCGCTGGCGCGCGTAGAGGATTGCCAGCAGCAGCCCCACTACGATCACAATCGTTGACAGCAGAATAATCACTTTCTTTGACTCTCCGTCCATGGTCATGGGTCGTTGCTCCGTGCAGTTAATGGGTCAGATATAGAGTGCGTTTAGTCCAACAAAAGGCCACAGATAGAGACGAACGAATTGCCTTCATCGTCGGCCGGGCAATGTTCGTATGCCACTTCAACGCCTTCAGCGCCGTCCAGATAGCGTAACATCAGATACAGTGAGGAAAAACCACAGATGCGATTGCGATCCTCAACGCCGGCGATCTCATCGTAGAAGCGGGCGTGGTCACCCTGGCGAATCGCTTCCATCAGTCGCCTGTCACTCTGTGCCAGATCCTGTCGCCGCGCTTCATCAACGGGGAACGGATCGCCAAAGCTGGGGCCGACGTGCGCCAGATCGACAGAAGCGACCGCAAGCACGCGTAGACCGGCGGTTTCTGCCTGCAGCGCCTGCAGGAAGGCAGTTAGCATCTCATCCTCGGCGGGGTGTTGGCCGTTGGTCAAGAAATGTTGGAAGGAGCCGCAGAGGACGGGCAGCATGGGCGCCGGCTGCTCACCCAGCGTGTGATAGACATAGTGTAGCCAGGCGGCTGAAAGCTCGATGGAATGTTCCTGGCGGTGATTCAGCTCCAGTTCGAAGAGTCTGTCGCCGCCAACGGCATCGTCTAGCGCCTGGATCAGGCCGCCGGCGGACGGCAGCGCGCCAAACGGTGTGGCGTATGCCTGGCGAGTGAGCGTCACCGTGCCCAGCCCACCATTGTGGTCGGTGCCGAAGATCAGGACCAGGTCGGCTTCAGCCACAGCGTCCGCAGCGCGTCCCCATACCTGGCCATAGACCGGTCCGCCCCGCTGGTAGTCGATGTGCGGCGATACGATGGCCCGGCCTTGCCACACGTCTCGCTCATCGCTTTGCTGACCGTTGCGGGCGAACTGTTCAAAGTAAGAAACAAGCCGGCGCCGGTCCTGGGGATAGTTGAGTCCGGCTAACGTCGGTGGACGGTGGGGTAGTGCGTGGAAGGCCGCAAGTTCCTCCTGCATGGCGTGGCGGGCGCGCTCGTTCTCCAGCAGACAGGCCCGATCCAGTTCCGCCAGCGTGCTTGTGACCACCTCGAAATCAACCATCTGGCCCACTTCGCGGCAAAAATCAGCGTGTATTTCGTGCGCAGTGCGCGTCCCATCGATGAGATGTAGCATGTGGGCCAGGGCAGGCGGCAACAGCAGTTGCTGATCGCTTAGTTGCAGCGGATCGCGCAGGAACCACAGCTGCTGGCCCTCATAAATGACAGGTTGGAAATCAAGGGGACGAAGGGCTGGTTTAGTGGACAAAATCCGTCTCCTGGTATAAAGATCGGTCCGCGAACGGGTGCTCGCTAAAACGCCACCCTTGAAGTATGCAAATAAAGAGGCAAGAATGCAAGCTTCGCAGTTACGCATAGCGACCAGATTACTGGCCGCCATCTTTTTGTTGTTGCTTACAGGCTGCAGCGCGGTTCGTGGCCTGGAGTTGTTCCCTGCCAATCAGGAGACGGTGCATACGGAGGAAGCCACGCTGCCTGCGCCTCAGGCCGACGCGGCGCCTACGACGACGCCGTGGACCACGCCAGCCGCTTCCCCGACGCCAGTTCCGTCGCCCACGCTGACGCTCCTCTCGGGCCAACCCTCCATCGGCGATCCCTTCACGCCCGACCTGGGCAACACCGGTTATGACGTGCAGCATTACGGTTTAGAATTGGCAGTCGATCCCTCCGAATCGAACCTGTCAGGGACGGTTAGGATTGAGGCGCTCACTACAATGCCCAATCTGCGCCAGATTTCGCTGGACTTCATCGGCTTCGATATCAGCTCTGTGACCGTGGACGACACGCCCGCTTCCTTCCAACGCGACGCGAATAAATTGTGGGTGGCCTTCCCGCAGCCGCTGTTGAGCGAGGGAACGCCGTTTGAGATCGCGGTGCAGTATGCGGGCCAGCCTGAACAACGAGATTCTCCTTACATTCACTACGCCGATTACCTGGGCCTCATCTTTCCCGGCAACAACCAGTTCTACACCCTGTCGGAGCCTGACGGCGCGCGTTACTGGTTTCCGGCCAACGATCATCCCCGCGACAAAGCAACCTTTCGTACCGAACTGACGGTGCCCCGGGGACTCGCCGCGATTGCCAACGGCCGGCTGGTCGATAGCCGGCTGAGCACGATGCCCGATGGCAGCGATGGGGCAACGTTCGTCTGGGAGCACGATTATCCGATGGCCACTTACCTGGCGCTGGCTGCCGGCGGCCATTACCTGCGCGTGGATGAGGAATCTCCGGGCGGCATTCCGCTGATTTATTATTACTTCCCGGAGCTTGAAGAGGAGTATCTGGAAGCTGTGCAGGTGACAGGGGAGGCGGTCGACTGGCTGAGCGAGCGGCTGGGACCCTATCCTTTCGATAGCTATGGCCAGGTCAGCTATTATGCCCTGGGCATTTCCATGGAGATGCAGACGATGACCTTGCTCTCCTTCCAGATGTTGGACGAACGCACGGTGGTCCATGAGCTGACGCACTCCTGGATTGGTAACTGGGTGGGATTGGACAACTGGGGCGACACCTGGCGCAAGGAAGGGCTGGCGACGTATATGGAAGTGCTGTGGTTGTCGCGCAATGATCCGGCGCGTTTAGAGGAGCTGATCGCCGAGATTGAAGAAGAAGTTGCGGAAAGGGGGCGCGATTATGCCTTGAATCAGCCGCCGCGCGACCGTATTCTTAGTTTCGACAGCTACCAGCGCGGCGCGTTGCTGATACACGCGCTACATCAGGAGATCGGCGACGACGCCTTCTTCCAGGGATTGCGCGCTTACATTGCAGAGCATGGAGGTGGATTTGCCAGCCAGGAAGCGTTCGAAACAGCGATGGAGGAAGCCGCCGGACGCTCTCTACAGGAATTCTTTGATAGCTGGCTGGCGCCCATAGAATCGCCTTGATCGCTATGCCCCGCTGTTCTGTAGCAGGCTGCGCCACACGGCGAAGCGGTCGGCGTCGTGGTCGAACGTGACATAGATGGTCCGTTCTTCTCCCGCTTTCTGGTCAGGCAGCGCCTCGTCAAAGTGATAGTAGCTCGGCTCGTGGGCAAATTCCGGTCCCCAGCTCACGAGAAAATGGAGCGCCAGCGCCTTCTGAGGTTCCCTGCCACAAAGGAGATAGCCCGGTTCCACTGCCTGGATGTGCTGTGGCTCGACGATCTGGTAGAGGAAACGGCCCGGTTGCTGTTGCACCATGAAGATGTGCTGGCCCATCGGCACACGCCAATACTCGGCGGGGTGTTCCAGAACGTAATCTTCGTGCTCTTTGACGCTGAAAACGCCGGTGGCCCGCAGCGGCACGTGTTGTTCGGGAACGGGCGCGGCGAACTCTTCGTCCAGGGACATATCGGGATTCGACACAAAGCGCTTGAAGCCCGCGCGCCGGGCCAGCAGGTAGACCAGCCACAACAGAATGGCCAGGATCAGCCACAATACGGTGAGTGGCGCGGGCCAGCGCAGCCAGAAACCGGCGACAAAGAGCGCCAGGGGCAGCAAAATGAGCCAGGTGCGCAGGGAGATGCCCAGGACGCCTCGTTTCTGACTCCAATACAGGAAGGCGTATAGGCGACTTAAAATTTGCATCTGGTCTTCTCTGGCGCTCCTGAGCCAGGGTCTGCGGTTTAGGCGCCCTCGCGGCTCAGGGCAGCCGGACGATGAGCCCCGTCCAGGACGTCGAGGATTTCCTGATGAATAAGGCCGTTGCTGGCCACGATGTCCAGATCATCTGTGTAGGTTACTGTCAGCGGGCGTCCGTCGATGGTGGTAACCTTTCCACCGGCCTCGGTCACCAACAGGACGCCGGCAGCCACATCCCACCCACTGAGCTTTAGCTCCCAATGGCCATCCAGCCTGCCGGCGGCGACGTAGGCCAGGTCAATGGCTGCCGAGCCCATACGCCGCACCCCCTGAGCCCGTTTTAGAAACGCTTCCAGTTGGGTCAGGTTATTGCGCTGGTTATGATGCCGGTCATAGGGAAAGCCGGTGCTCAAGAGGCTGGTCAGGAGGCTGTCGTTGCTGCTGACGCCGAGCCGTTGCCGGTCGTCGCCGCTGCTGAGATAAGCGCCCTGGCCCCTGATGGTCTGGAAGCACTCGCCGCGCATAGGATCGTAGACGAGGCCCAGCAGAGGGCGATTGTCATGGTAAAGGGCCAGGGAGATGGAGAAGATAGGGATCCCGTGTGCGAAGTTGTTGGTGCCGTCGATGGGATCGATATACCAACTATACCCGCGCGCCGGTTCGCCGCTATAGTCGCCCTCTTCGCCAAAGAGCTGGTGCTCGGGAAACAGGCGCTGTAGCTCTCCGGTGATAAATTCCTCGGCCTCGGTGTCATACTGTGTGACGAGGTCAACGGCTGAGCTCTTTCGGTTAATCTGTTTGGTTTGGCGAAAACCCTCTCGCAACAACTGTCCTGTCTCTTGCGCGATGCGGGTCGCATGTTCGAGTATTTGTTCTGCATTCATGTGGTTATTTTAGAGCGTTCAGAGCAAAATCGCACGAAGCTGTAGGCACTGCGGACAGAGCGCCCGGCTACACGCGCTGGAAGGAGCCGACCAGATGCACGGCGCGCTCCTGTGGCAATAGTGCATCCAGGCGCTGTGCGATGCGGAATAGGGCGGGCGTGAAGGCCAGGTAAGTGGGGTCGGGCACGAAGCGCAGCTCTGACAGGCGAAGGCCAGCCTGTGGGGCAAGCTGCTGCAATTGCTCGCGGTTGTTGGCGCGATAGTAAGCAGGGAATGTGTCGGCAGCCTGGCGCCCGTATAGCCGTTGTACAAGCGCTGTCTGCAGGCCGCGCAGGCGGCTCACGAGCCGATTGAGGCCGATAAGGGGGTGTCCGGCGTTTGGTGTGATGAAGATGAAGTAGGCGCCCGGGCGCAGCACGCGCCGCACCTCGCGCAGATCCGCCGCCGGATCGAGCAGATGCTCCAGGAGCCAGCTGGCGAAGGCCAGATCAAAGCACTCGCCGGGGAAGGGCAGGCGCCGGCTGAAGGCCTGGGCGCGCGGCAGAGAAAGGCGGTGCTGGCGCAAGGAGGTCAGGTCGGGATCGATGCCCGCAATTTTGTGCAAGGGGTGCGATAGCTGCTCCACGAGGCCGCCGCGCCCGCAGCCCAGATCCAGCACCCGGCTGTGTGGCCCCAGCCGCACGCGGACCAGGGCGGCGTACACCTCCGTCGCCGGACGCCAGCGAGGGTGTTCCTGGCTGTACTGCTCGCGCAGCCGGTTTTGTTGCTCCAACGATAACATGAGCGGGCAAGCGCCTCCATAGCACAATGGGTCAGGCGGTCTTATAATGCGGACCAGTGTAGGACTATAGCGCGAGTAGCAATGAGGAAGCAACCGTTTAGAGTGGTATTCTATTTGCTGCTGGCATCGATTGTAACCGCCAGCGGGCTGCTGTGGCATCGTCAGACGGCCCAGCAAGAGGGCGCGCGCCTGGCGCGCGCGCACCAGTTACGCGCGCTGGTTGAGGACAGGGGCTTGCAGCCGCTGCATCCGCCGCCGGACGACGACGAAACCCTTGTGGAACTTGGTCGCCTTCTGTTCTTTGACCCAATTCTGAGCGGGAATCGCGACGTGTCCTGCGCCACCTGCCACGATCCCGCGCTGGCTACCGTGGACCGCTTGCCGCTGGCTGTGGGCACGGGCGGCGAGGGCGTGGGAGCAGAGCGCACGACGGGCCAGGGGCGCTCGTTCGTCTCGCGCAACACGCACGACCTGTTCAACCGCGCCCTGCCTGGCTGGGAGGCCGCTTTCTGGGACGGACGCGTGATGGAGAGCGGGCCGGGGCGCTATGAGACGCCTGCCGGCGCTTACCTGCCGGCGGGGCTGGACAATCTGTTGGCGGCCCAGGCCATGTTTCCGGTTACGCTGCGGCATGAAATGCGCGGCGGCGCTTACAATGTAGACACCTATACGGCTGGGCCAGGTACGGCCGGCGGCAGGGACAGAGAAGCGCCTGCCGGTTGGCACGACGTGGACGTGTATGGACGGCCAAACGAGCTGGCGGCTATTCCTGATGGAGCGCAACATGCGCCCGCCATCTGGGAGGCTGTGATGGCGCGCCTGCTGGCCATTCCGCAATATGAGCAACTGTTCCGGCGCGCCTATCCACAACAGGCGGTGCATGAACTGGGATTCCACCACGCAGCGAACGCGCTGGCAGCCTTCCAGGCGGACGCGTTTACCTTCGTCGATTCGCCCTGGAATCGTTATCTTGCCGGAGACGATGGGGCGCTATCGCCCCAGGCGCAGGCCGGCGCTCTGCTTTTCTTTGGCGAGGCCGGCTGCGCCGCCTGCCACGCGCCGCCGCTCTTCACGGATCACGGTTACCACAATATCGGCGCGCCGCAATTTGGTCCGGGGCACGATGCGTACGCGCCGCTTGATTTTGGTCGCTACCACGTCACCGGCGACGAGGCGGATCGTTACGCCTTCCGCACGCCTTCGTTGCTCAATGTCTCTTTTACAGCTCCCTATTTGCACAACGGAGCCTACGGCTCATTGGAGGACGTGGTGCGCCACCACCTGCAGCCGGAGGCCGCCCTGCGCCGGTATGAGGGGCGGGAGTTGCCGCTAGCGCTACAGACCACGGTGCAGAATGAACCGGTTACTATCGACGCCATCCTGCGCACTTTGGATCCGGAGCTAGCGCCGGAAAGAGAGTTGTCCGCCGCTGACGTTGCGGCCCTTCTGGCCTTTCTGGAAGCCCTGGGCGATCCACGGGCCGCCGCAGCGCCGCACCTGGCGCCAGAGGCAGTGCCCAGCGGATTGCCCCTGGGCCGTTGACGGGCAGTGGCTAGGGTTGCAGTAGAGCCTCATAGATCGCCTGTACATCTTCAACGTGTTCGTCCATGAGCCGCGTGGGCCGGATATTGGCCTGCAGCCGGCGCAATTGCTGTGGGGTGTCCAGCAGCCGCTGCAGCACGTCGCGTAGCGCCGCGGCGTCTCCAGGCGGGAATAGGACACCATCGACGCCGTGGCGTATCTTCTCGGGCAGCGCGCCGATGTTTGACGCAACGAGTGGCACCCGCGCAGCAAACATCTCCTGGATGGTGAGCGGAGACGCTTCGTACCATAGGGTAGGCAGGACGGCGACGTCCACTTCCTGCAGCAGCATGGGCCAGAAATCGTCGCGCGTGATGCGACCGGGGAAGGTGATGCCGGGGTGCTCTACCTGCGCCTGCAACGAGTGCACGTAATCGGGGAAATTGTCCAGATCGCCGTAGATGGTCAGCCGTACTGCTTCCGGCGGCAGATGGTTGACAGCCTCAACCAGCACATGGAGACCCTTTTGCCAGGCCAGGCTCCCCACGTACACGATGTGCAGGCGCCCCGGCTGGTGGGGCAGCGTCGCCGCTTCGGCCTCCAGAACGTGCGCCGGTACTTCGATACCGTGGGGCACGACCACCACGTTCTCGGTGGGCATGTTGAGCCGGTCGTACGTATCGCGTACGAAGTGAGTGGGGGCAATGACGCGATCCGCCTGGGCCAGCCAGCGCCGCAGTCGCGACGAGCGGTAGGCGAACAGGGGCGCGACCGCCGGGGTCAGCCAGCGCCGGTCTCCCACGCCGGCGCGCGCCAGGGCGCAACGGGCGCAGTTCAGCCACCACCGCGGGCCATCACATACCTGATTGTCGTAATTGGTGAGGAGCTGTCCGTTGGCGCAGGGGAACCAGTAATCGTGAAGGGTAATCACGATCGGTATTCGCATTGCTTTGAGTTGTGTTAGCAAGGAGAGCGGCAGGCCCATGAGGTGCTGGACGTGCACCACGTCCGGCTGCTCGGCGTCCAGCACGCGCTGCAGCGAGGTTGCTATTGTCCGCTGCCCGAAGCTGTCGAGGAATACCTGCGCGCGGCTGCGCGGGCCAACGGGCGCCGCGTGGACATGCACGCCGCACTCGTCGCTCGCAGAAATGACGGAACCATCGTGAGGCTCCTGTTCGGAAGGGTAGAAGATGGCGGCGCGATGACCTTGCCGGCTCACCTGGTAACGGGCCAGTGTCTGTGT
Source organism: Candidatus Sulfomarinibacteraceae bacterium (assembly GCA_035464315.1). Taxonomy (GTDB): domain Bacteria; phylum Chloroflexota; class Anaerolineae; order Promineifilales; family Promineifilaceae; genus JAAYYY01. The sequence goes on along the minus strand of DATHSI010000271.1, from coordinate 3,881 downwards.
GTAAAGCTCGGTGCCGCCGACGTATTCGGGGATGTATTGGTGCACGAGGTGAAGAATTCGCAAGGGGACCGCCTTCAGCTCCCTTCCTGGTGTGCGATGTCGCTGATGGCGCGCCGGTAAGCCGAAAGGGCGCGCCCGGCAACCTGTTCCCAGGTATATGATTGCCGGACTTTGCGCTGCCCGCAGCGCCCCAGCCGGCGTCGTAAGGGTTCGTCTTCGAGCAAGCGCCTCACTGCGGCGGCAAGCGCCTCTTCATCGCCAAAGGGCACCAACAGACCATTTTCTTCGTCGTCAATGACGCCGGGAATGCCGCCGGCGCGGGCGCCGACGACGGGTGTGCTGTGCTGCCACGCTTCCAGCAACACAATTCCTAGGGAATCGGCTCGCGAAGGCAGGAGCAGCATAGATGCTTCCTGCAGCAAAGCGTGCTTGGCATTCTCATCTACCACGCCCAACAGACGCAGCCCCTCTTGTGCTTGTGGCGGGAGCTGCGCCATGTACTCCTTGAACTCCGGCATTACGTGTCCGGCAAGCGCCAGCGTGAGCGTTTGATGCGCGCTTTCCAGGCGCAGGCGGGTCACGGCTGCCGCTGCGTGCACAGCGCCCTTATCGTAATTGACGCGGCCCAGAAAGAGCACAAACGGCTTCTGCAGCTCGTGGCGATGCAGGACGCCTGGCGCGTCGTCTACGCGAGGGGGCTCATCAACGCCGCCGCCGATGACCACCGCCCGTCGCGGGTGGATGCGCCAGCGGTGTAACCCTTTGTTTTCCATCGGCGTCAGTGTCAGGACCGCCTCGGCGTCTTGCAACAGTTGGCGCTGGTGGGACATGGTGGCGTTGCGAGCCACTCGAGCGCGCCCAGATTCGCCAAAATGGGCGAAGGGCGTGGCGACGTAGGAGATTCCATTCTGGCGCGCGAAGCGCCAGGCGGCGACCATGGCGTGTTCCCAGGAAAGATTAAAGCCGTTGACCACGTCGGGTAGCGGCGAAAGATGGGCTAACGCCGTGTCCACGTGCTGGAGCGGCGGCACCCGGCGCGCCATGTGGCGCAGGATGCGAGCCTGGGCGCCCGGAAGCGCGGCGTAAAGCACCATCGCCTTACGCCAGGCCAGCAGGCCGGGTCGACCGCCGGGAAAGGGCGCGATGGGGCAGCGAATCACGGTCAGCGGGCCATTTTCTTCGCGGCTGATGCCGGCTTCGCCGCCGGTCCCTTCCCAGAATTGCGCTTCTTCCACCGCCTGGCTGGTGACGACTGTAACCGCGTGTTCTTGCGCCACCAGCGCCTGGGCCAGGGAGCGCGCATAGCGTTCGCCGCCGCCATTGAACGGGGGGAAGCCAGGCGTGGCGAAAAGAATTTGCACGATGGGTTACCTTTCTCGTCTCTCGATCATGGGGGTGATTATATGGTAGTTGGGGGCTTTGGGCATTGAAGGGGTGGAGGCTGGAGAGCGGGGATCTGAGATTGGGGGATTTGGTGGGGTAGCGGGTAGAAAAAAGGGCCGCCCATTCAAACAGGACGGCCCGGCGGTGTGTATCGAAAGGGGTTCGGGTCAGCGTTTGAGGAACGGGAGGAAGACGTTCTCAAATTCGTCGAGGTGAATCAGGACGGGGATAGACATGGGGCTGCCCGCGACCTCCTGGTTGTCTGACCTGGCGGTGACCAAGATTTCTCCCAGATTGTGCTGGCCTTCATTGAGGTTGGAGGTATTAATCGTCACTTGTACAGTCTGGCTGTTGCGGAAGCTGCCTGAAGACGGCGATAAGGATACATGGTTGGGCGTTGTGGCGCTCCACTCAATCCTACCGTCGCCGGCATTCAGCAAGTCAAACTGCACGGTTGCCGGACCCGAATTATTGATGTCATGTACAATGTAGAGGTCATCCTGCGGCGCCAGGCGTGGCGGCATAGGTACGTAGCCCAGACCCGCGGCGTCCTTTTTGAACATGGGCCAGTCGCTCTTTACGCTTGCGCCTGGAAGTTCCCAGACGTAGAGTTTGCTATTGTGGGCTATGAGTTCAAGCTTTCCATCGCCATCCAGGTCACCGACTGCCGGATTGTTGAGGAGCGACCCGTCCGTGTAGTATATGGGCTTGTCGCCGGCGGGGAAACTGGGGGCCGTAATCTGTGAGCCGTTGTTGTCGAGGATGCTGACCACCCAGCCCTGATTAAGGATAATCTCCATCCGGCCGTCGCCGTCATAGTCGGCCAGTACGATGCTGCTTCCTACACCGTAATTGGAAAGCGTTTGACCGTACTGGTCAACCGGTTTGGCGGGGAAGCCGTTGACCATCTCGCCGTTGGTCCGGTAGGCGTGTATTTCCCGTTTTTCCATGACGCCGACGACAATTTCGGGGTTGCCATCGCCGTTAATGTCCCCGATGCTGGGCGAGGCGGGAACCGGCCCGCCTACCCACTTCCCGCCTTCCCAACCGGGCAGGTCACGGGCCTGGCTGTCCATTACGTACAGGCGGAAACCATCGGTAGGATGGTCTGGGCTGTTGTTATAGTAGAAGCTACCCGTGCCGACGACGATGTCTGGCGAACCATCATTGTTCAGATCGGCGATGGCAGGCGTTGATTGTATGGTTTCGTGAATGTAGCGCGGGAAGCCGGGCAACAGCTTGCCGAAGCGATCCAGAGCGTAAATGGAGCCGCCACAATAACCCGGTTGCCAACCCGGGGGCAGTGTATAGGGGCATTCCCAATCGCCGCCAACATTGCCTTCATCCGTGCCGATAATGATGTCCAGATAGCCATCGCCATCCAGGTCGGCAAGCACCGGAGAGCTCCAGATGGTGTCGCCAAGTTTGCCGATCAGGTCGTCCCAATCTGAGAGTTGCTGCCTGTGATAGCTGCTGGGGGGGAAGCCGGGCACCAGAGAACCGTCGTCATGCCAGGCATAGATGCGCTTGTCGAAACCACCGGCGACGATTTCCAACGTACCGTCGTTGTCCAGGTCGCCCAACGCAGGGCTGGAGAAGATGGTATCGCGGCAGCCAGACGGACCGGTGTCACCGTCTTCTGCAAGGTAGGGCCAACCGGATTTCACGTGACCATTATGGTCGAGCACGATCATTCCGCCCTGGGTACAGGTGTCCTTATAGATGCTGCCTGTCCCCACGACTACTTCCGGTTTTCCGTCGCCATCGAGGTCGCCAACAGCAGGGGAAGATGCAATCTCGTGGGTGCCGCCGGACATGCCAAATGCCGGCGCAATATCGCGCTCCCAGAGCACCTGTCCATCGTGCCGTACGGCTACCACATGCCCATTATTGGTAGCCAGCACAATGTCGAGGCGACCATCGCCGTTGATGTCTGCGAGTGTAGGTGAGCTACGGTGGCAATTGCCGTTAGAATTAGCCCAGGGACAGGAGCCGTTGGGCAGGTCGCGAGACCATTCATACGGTTGTATACCGCCTTCGGCCGGTTCGTTAGATTCCGCGGCGCCGTCCTGGACCGGCCCTGATGCAGTGGCATCCGCCGCAATGGCCAATGAGGTAATGGTAAAAAGAACGAAAAGAAACTTAAGGGGCAGAGTCGGCCATGTTACCGTTTGGGTCATTAAATAATCCTACCGTTACGTCGAATTTTAGAAGTCAGCGCGTGCATGTGGCACACGTCGGGTTGAGAAAGGGCAAAGCGATGAAGACAGCGAGGAACTAGACGACCCTTCCAATTACCCAGGGTCAGTCTAGGGGCGTATTATGATATACTCAATAGGATAGAGGTTATAGGAGATTGGTACCGGTGCCGCAAGAGAGGTAGAAATCGAGGTCGTTTTTTTGGAGCCCAGCGACAATTCACGATGGTTTCAGTCGGCGGAAAACTTGCCGGTATTTCTCGAGTATAACGGGCCAATCGTACTGTTGTGTGGCGTGAC
>DATHSI010000270.1:0-6624 GCA_035464315.1 Candidatus Sulfomarinibacteraceae bacterium | reverse complement strand
CGGCGCTGTCTATCGTCTGCACAAAGCCGGCTTTCCGGTCGTCGTCACCGAGCTGGCCCACCCCCTCGTTGTGCGCCGCGCCGTGGCCCTGGCTACCGCCGTGCTCGAGGACCAGATCACCGTGGAGGGCCTCGAAGGCCGGCGCGTGCCTGACGCAGCCCAGGCTCTGCAGATGGCGCGCAGCGGGCAGGCCGTGCCCGTACTGGTGCAGCCGGAGCTGGACCCCTTGCTGCAAGCGCTTCCCCGGCGGCCCACGGCCATCGTCGATGCGCGCATGGCCAAGCGCAACCTCGACACCACTAAGGACCAGGCGCCTCTGGTCGTGGCCCTGGGTCCCGGCTTTACGGCCGGCGTGGATTGCGACGCCGTGGTGGAAACAATGCGCGGCCACCGGCTGGGACGCGTCCTCTGGGAAGGCGCGGCGCTGCCCAACACCGGCACGCCGGGCATTGTGGCCGGCAAAGGCAGGGAGCGCGTGCTGCGCGCCCCGCGCGACGGGCAGGTAAGCTGGGACGTGGCCATCGGCGATAGGGTCGTCGCCGACCAGCCGCTGGGCGCGGTGGACGGCGAGACGGTCCGCGCGCCCTTCGACGGCGTGGTGCGCGGGTTGATCGCGCCCGGCGCCAGCGTGCGCGCCGGCCTCAAAATCGGCGACGTGGACGCCCGCGGCGACGCTTCGGCCTGCTACCTCATTTCGGACAAAGCACTGGCCATCGGCGGCGGCGTGTTGGAAGCGATCCTGACCCACCTCAATTGCCGCGGTGGATCCTCGTAAGACCGTGACAGACAGCGTCACAGCGCGGAATCACAGCCAGCCGCACGCGCATTCTCTGTGCGACGCCCTGAACCTGAATCCCGCCGGCGAGCTGGTGGCGCTGGTGGGCGGCGGGGGCAAAACCAGCCTGCTGTTTGCCCTGGCGCGCGAGCTGGCGGCGGCCGGCCGGCGCGTGGTGGGCGCCACCACAACGCGCATGGCCAGCGCCGAGGTAACCGGCGCGCCATCCCACTGCCTGCTCGACGACCTGGAACAGCTGTCTGTGCTCCTGCAGCAGCACCACTTCTGCGTCGTCGTCGGCGGCGTGGGGCCCGAAAAGGCCAAGAACGTCCCCCTGGCCCTGCCCGGCCAGTTGCTGGCGCGCCCCGACGTCGACTATGTGCTGGTGGAAGCCGATGGCGCCAAAATGCTGCCCGTCAAGGCTCCTGACGACCACGAACCGGCCATCCCCCCCGACGCCACCCTCGTCTTGACCGTGGTAGGCGTCGACGCCCTGGACGGGCCCATTTCCCGCGTGGCGCACCGCCCGCACCTGGTCTGCACCCTCACCGGGCGCACGCCGGACCAACGCCTGCGCCCGCAAGACGTGGCCCTGCTGCTGGCGCACCCCGACGCCGGGCTGAAGAACGCGCCCAGCGGTGCACGCCTGATAGGTTTTGTGAACAAAGTGGAAACCAAGGCGCAACTGGCGCAGGCACAACGAATCGCCGCGCTGGCCCTGCAAAGCGGCCGTCTGGAGCGGGTACTGCTGGGCGCCGCGCACCACGAGCACCCCGTGCGCCGTATTGTGAGGGAGCCGGGAAGCAGCGGGCCGTGAGTCACGAACGGCGCGACCCGGCAAACCACGCATCAAACACGCCCGTTAAGAGCAGCCACTGGCGGCACAGTTGCTATTGGCTGCTGGCGGGCGTCATCGGCGGGGCCACGCTGGCGGCGATTGGCCTGGCCCTGCTGGCGCTTTTCGTGCTGTCTCCCCGGCGGTCGGCCGGCGAGCTGACGGGCAACGATCTGCGTCCCACACCTACCACACAGACCCCACTCACCACGCTCTCCCCCGTGCCGCCCACGCACACGCCCCTGCCTACGCAGGCGGAGACCACGGCCGAAAGCGCCTCCACTCCCACAGATACGGCAGCCGGCCCCCTGCCTCCGTCCGAGCCTGCCGGGCGCATTGTCTTCACCTGCTTTAACGCAGGGTTCGACGACATCTGCAGCATGAACGCCGACGGCAGCAACCAGCGGCGGCTGACCTCGGCGGCGGCTACCGACTTCTACCCGGAGTGGGGACCGCTGGGCGATCTGATCATCTTTTCCTCGCGGCGCGACGGCGCTTTTCGCCTCTACCTGATGGACGCCGAGGGCCGCGGCCTCTCCCGCGTGGGTCCAGACGCAGGCAGCCATTTCGCGCCCGACATCTCGCCAGACGGTGCGCGCATCGTCTTCGCCAACGCTGTGCAAGGACCAGAAGGCCGCCGGCAGCACATCTGGGTCATGGACATCGACGGCGGCAACCTGCAGCAGCTCACCTCCGGCCCTTTCAACGACATCGATCCCGTGTGGTCGCCGGACGGCGCGCGCATCGCCTTCGCCTCTGACCGCGGCTGGCGCCCGGCGCACTGGATCATGAACGCCGATGGCAGCGACATGACCATGCTGCCCGACAACGTACCCCAGCACGGCGGGCGCAGCGACTGGTCGCCCGACGGGCGCTGGCTGGCCTTCTACGCCGGACCACGCGACGACCGCGACATCTACCTCGTCGCCACCGACGGCTCCGGCGCCAGCCGCCGCCTGACCTTCGGCGGGCGCAATCTGGCTCCCTCCTTCTCGCCAGACGGGCAGTGGATCACCTTCACCTCCTACCGCGAGGGCGACGATGCCGAGATTTTCATCATGCGCCCCGATGGCAGCGACGTGCGCCAGTTGACCTTCAACGAGCGCGCCGACTGGCAGCCGCGCTGGGGGCCGTAGCAGGCCGCTTCTTTGAGCCAGCCACAGATGATATTTCTTATAGAATCCGCGGGCGGGAATCGTTCCTTCCTGTGCGCTGCGCCACATTTGTGCTAATTTGTGGGCACAGGCGAATGAGAAGCGACGCTGCGCACGTGCCACAACACCATTTTCCCTACAGCCGAGCGCCGTTGTGGAGAGTCAAATAGCAGGAAGGCGCGAATGGACAACCGCTATATGCTCACCCCCTATTTTTTGCATAAACCCGCGCCGGCCCTGGCGGCGCTGGCCCAGGCCGGCTGGCGCGAGAACGGCCGGCCCTGGCCCGTGGGTAGCGTCACAGAGCGCGTCGTGCCCCTCTGCGAGTGCATCGCCGACTTCGTGGCCGAAGTCGCCCGCGCCGGGCAGCGGCCGGTGAGCGTGGCCGGTGATTGCGTCTCCGCCCTGGGCGTGCTCGCCGGGCTGCAGCGCGCCGGCGTCTCCCCCACTCTCATCTGGTTCGACGCCCACGGCGACTTCAACACCTGGGAGACAACGCTCAGCCACTTTGTGGGCGGCATGCCCCTGGCCATGCTCGTGGGCCGCGGCGAGATGACCATCGTGCGCGCCCTGGGCCTGCAACCGCTGGCCGAGTCGCGTGTGTGGCTGACCGATGCCCGCGACCTGGATCCCGGCGAGCGTTGGGCCCTGAAACACTCGGCCGTACGCCACCTGCAACAGGTGGATGCGCTGCTGGAGCAGCCCCTGCCCGACGGCCCTCTCTACGTACACTTCGACTGCGACGTGCTGACTCCCGACGAAGCGCCGGCGGTGCACTACCCGGCGGACGGCGGCTGCACGGTGGCCGCCCTGCAACGCGTGTTCCGGCGGCTGGCGGGCACCGGTCGCGTCGCCGCCGCCTCTCTCTCCACCTGGGCCGGGGAGCTGGACGAGGATGGCGCGACACAGGATGTGGTGATGGGCGTGTTTGGCGAGTTGTTGGGCGAGAAAAGTTGATTGGAGATTGGTTGGCCGGAGATTAGAGACGGCGGGTTCTCGCCCCTGCCGCTTTTCACCTCGCTTTTCTTGACCCCTGCCACCGCAAGCGTTTATAATGCTTCCTATCCAGTAATATCCTCACACGCAGGTTCATTTTCGCTTGCTACAATAGGCTGATTGTTTGCTACCAGGGGGAACTGTCGCAGATCGCCCCCTGGCAACCCGCGGGCGCCCGCAATCGCGCTCACCAACAACTCCAAGGAGGCGCCTGTGAACGGCAGAACGTTGTCCCTCGTTATCGGTGTCCTTGTCCTACTCGCACTGGCCGTTGGAGCCGCCGGCGCAATCCCCCACCGCCCGCCTCCGCTCCCGTCCGCCGCTAGCGGCGCGGTGAGCGATGGTCTCAGCTATCAGGGTCGCTTGACGGACGCTGCCGGCGCTCCCCTTGACGGAACGTATACGATGCGATTTATCATCTACGACGACCCCGTCGGCGGAGCAGCCGTCTGGGACAGCGGCAACGTCAGCGTGGCCGTCGAAGCCGGGCTGTTTACCACCACCCTTGATGTAGATCAGGATGCCTTTGACGGCCAGGCCCTGTGGCTGAGCATCGTGGTCGAAGGCCAGATGCTGTCGCCCCGCCAGGAACTGCTGCCAGCGCCCTACGCCCTGGGCCTGCGCCCCGGCGCGGACATCGTGGGCGATTCTATCGCCCCCGGCGACGCCGTGCTCGCCGGGCGCGCCCCCGCCACAGGGACGGCGCTCCAGGCCCAGGCCGCTGGCGGCGTGGGTCTCTTCGCCGCCAGCGAAGACAACGTCGGCGTGTGGGGCACCAGCGAGAATGGCTGGGGCGGCTACTTCACCAGCGATGAGGGCTACGGCATCCGCGTGGACACACAGGGCGCAGACCATTTCGACCACGGCGTCTACGTCACCGCCACTGGCGGCTACGGCGTCTACGCGCAGAGCGCCCAGAACCAGGCGGTCCGCGGCGAGGCCGGCAACGTGACCGGCATTGCCCAGCCGCTGGGCGCCGTCGGCGTGGTAGGCATTGGCCAAAATCGTGGCGTGTATGGCGCCAGCGGCAGCGGCGTTGGCGTCTATGGCAGAACCGACAACAACTACGCCGGCTATTTTCAGAGCAACAATTATCGCGGTCTCTACGCCCGCAGCGCATCCGGCTACTACGCCGGGTACTTTACGAACCAGGGTGGTTCGACACAGCCGGGCATGTACGTGAACGGCACCTTGACGGTCACTGGCTCTAAAACCGGTTACGTGGTGGACGTCTGCCTCAATGAGGGGCCGGAGTCGCTGGAGGTTGGCGACGTGGTGGCGGTGGTGGGGGTCGGCGATCCGGTCGTCGGCGAGATTCCGGTGATGCGCGTGGTGAAGGCCACGGCCGAAAACGCCAGCGCCGTTGTCGGCGTGGTGGACCAACGCTTCTTAGTGGATGAGGAAAACGGGGAAAGTATCGCCCGTCCGGATACGGCCGTACCCCAACTTGACGCCGGCAACGGCATCCAGCCCGGCGAATATGTGAGCGTCGTCACCCTGGGCACGTTTAAGCTCATCAAAGTAGACGCCAGCTTTGGTGCGATTCAACCGGGCGATTTGTTGACGCCTTCCCCGAACGCCGGTTACGCCATGCGTGCTGGCGAAGCCATGCCGGGAACCATCATCGGCAAAGCCCTGGATGGGTTGGAAACCGGGCAGGGCGTCATCGCCGTTTACGTCACCATGCAATGAGGAGAGCATGATGCCAGCCAAACAAAAATGAATTCTTCTGGTCCTGGTTATCTCCTGGCAGCAGGCGTGGGAGTTAGAGCCGGAAGGTGGGGGCCAGCATGACAGGCTCTTACCGTAATTCATCAAGCCCAAACCGCCGCCACTTGCTCGCGCATGGTGGCTGCCACCACAGCTCGAGCCCACGCCGCAGCAGCTCGTTTATCAGCGAAACAGCCGGCGGCAAACGTGAGTTTCATCACTTCCGCGCACGCTGCCGGCGGCCTATGATGTAGAGTGACGGTAGTATAGCAACTCAACCCTATCACCGTCCGCAAAATGAAACACAATCACGTTGCGCCCCTTCTGGCCCTTTCGCTACTACTGATCATAGGAGCCGTCATGTGTAGCCAACCGCAACAGGATCCCCAGCCCACACCAACCCCGTCCAGCTCTCGTCTCTCGCTTCCGTCCCCGGTCCTCGATAGCGACGCCAGCGTAGAGGCGGCGCTCGCCTCGCGCCGCTCCCGCCGCGACTATCAGGAAACGCCCCTGACCCTGGCCGAAGTCGGCCAGCTTCTGTGGGCCGCGCAGGGCATTTCCGGCGACCGCGGCCGGCGCACCGCCCCCTCCGCCGGCGCTCTCTACCCGCTGCAGGCCTATCTCGTCTCCGCCGGCGTCGAAGACCTGGCCCCCGGCGTCTATCACTACTCCCCCATCGATCATACCCTGGTGCGCACCGTGTCGGGCGACAGGCGCACCGCGCTCAGCCAGGCAGCCCTGGACCAGGAGGCGCTGCAGGACGCGCCGGCAACCATCGTCCTCGTCGCCGTTTACGAACGGACCACGGGCAAATACGGGCAGCGGGGCGTACAGTACGTACACATGGAAGTCGGCGCCGCCGCCCAGAACGTCTACCTGCAGGCGGAAGCGCTACACCTGGGCGCCGTCTTCATCGGCGCCTTCCACGACCGGCAGGTGCAGGACGTCCTGCAATTACCAGACGCACAAATCCCCCTGGCTTTGCTGCCGGTCGGGCACCCCATCCCATCTGAGTAAGGATGCGGCATTAACGAACCGGATAATAAACGCGACCGGTCGTCGTCTTCTCGTACCGTATCCGACTCTCATTGACCAGGAGGCCTAGAACGGCCCAGAGAGGTAGTTCTGCTGATCCCCCTCGAAATCTGAGTCCA
>DATHSI010000269.1:0-26354 GCA_035464315.1 Candidatus Sulfomarinibacteraceae bacterium | reverse complement strand
CTGGTAGCTACCGGCGTGTTCGTCGGCGTGTTCGTGGGCGTCGCCGTGGGCGTGGCCTCTGGGACCAGCACCACCGGCAGATAGCCGGCCCAGCCTTGGCCATCTTGCCCTGCCCGCGCCGCGCCGGCCAGGAGCGCCGTGACCCCCACCAGCGCCAGCAGGATGATCGACGGATAGAACCAGTTTCGCCTTTGCATACTGCCCTCCCTTGACACAATCGGTCCCTATGCTAAACTATTCTTGTTCCGTACTTTCCATTCGTTCCGCTTTCAGGAGGCATCACATGAACACTGAAACACACTTCACGACAGCGGACGTTGCAGAGCGTTATAATGTAACCGAGCGAGCTGTACGTAAGTGGATAAGTGAAGGCCTCCTGCCTGGAAGCGAGAAGTTGTCACCGCGCCCAAAGTCCAGCTGGAGGATACCACAATCCGCGCTCGACTACTTTGAAAAACAACGCAAAGCTGCGTCCTCGTCCTGAAAGCAAACAGGGCCACGCGTCCGGCTTCCGACCCTTTGCGTGACCCTGCACGTCGTACCTTAACAATTTGTCTTGGCACGATCTCGCCCGGCCAAAGCCGGGGGACTTGTGGCGCCAGCTGGATTTGAACCAGCGACCTAAGGCTTATGAGTCCTCCGCTCTACCACTGAGCTATGGCGCCAAAGCGCTGCCCATTATAGCCAAAACGATGGGCAACAGCAACCTTTTTGACGTGATTCCAACGGAAGACGTCTCAGGCATGCGACGCCTAGAATCCTTCCAGATAGGACAGGTCGGCAATGCCCTCGGCCAGCGCCGTGATATGCTGCAAAAGCGCCAGCCTGTTCTCGCGCACCTGCGGATCTTCGTCCATCACCAGCACGTTATCAAAGAAGACCGTGATCAGCGGTTCCAGCCGCTTCAGGGAAGCGAAGAGGGTCGCCACGGCGCCGTCCTTCTCTGCCTCAGCCTGGCGATAGGCCTTAAGTAGAGCCTGCTCCTCGTCCATGGTGAAGGCATCAGGGCGCAGAGGGAAACGTTCTTCGTATGTGCGCGTGATGCGCATGCAACGGGCGTAGGCATCAAGCAGCGATTCCCAACCCTCGGCCTGTGTTGCTTCCTGCAGCGCCTGCGCCGCGCGGGAGGCGGCGTAGGGGTCGTGCGCCTGTTCGGCCAGCACCGCGCGCACCACGTTGGCGGGCAGTCCCTGCTCGCGCAGCAGCGCCTCCAGCCGTCCCGTGACAAAGTCCAGCACCTCCTCAATGGTTCTCTCGTCGCTGGCCACCGGCAGCAGCGCCGCCGCCTCCGCCAGCGCCAGCCGCAGGTCGAAGGACGTGGCGTGGGCTATCAGGTTCTCGACGATCTGAATCGCCGCCCGGCGCAAACCAAAGGGATCGTTGGACCCTTTGGGCGCCAGACCGGCGGCAAAGAGACCCATCAGGCTATCCAGACGGTCGGCCAGAGCCAGGGCCAGACCGGGCCGCGTCTCGCTGACTGCCTCATACTGTTCGGCGATGGCCCGGGCCACCGGCTCCGCTTCGCCTGCCAACTGCGCATAATGGCCGCCCATGATGCCCTGCAGCGACGTCATCTCCACCACCATACTGCTGGCCAGATCCGCTTTGGATAAGGCAGCCGCCCGCTCCGCCGCCGCCGATTCCGCGTCGGTAAGACCTATCATCTGCGCCACACGCGGCGTCAATTTCTGAAGCCGGTGCACCTTATCGCGCATAGAACCCAGGTCGGACTGGAAAGTGAGCATCTCCAGATCGGGCAGAAACTCCTCCGGCGAGTGTTCAATATCCTGCTGGTAGAAAAACTGGGCATCGGCGAATCGCGCGCGAATGACGTGCTCGTTCCCGTCCACCACCTGCTCCAGATGCTCGCGGTCGCCATTGCGCACGGCGATGAAGTAAGGCAGCAAGGCCTCCTGGTCCTTTTGCACCGGGAAGTAGCGCTGGTGCTTCTTCATCACGGCGATGAGCACCGGCGCGGGCAATTCCAGAAAGCGCTCGCTGAAGCTGCCGCGCATCGCCGTGGGTCGCTCCACCAGGTTGGTCACCTCAGCCAGCAGCGCCGGGTCGGCGGCGATGGCGCCGCCCACTTCCTGCGCCAGCTGCCCGGCGTTGGCCTTAATGATCGAACGCCGTTTCTCCACGTCGATGACGATGCCGTTCGCTGCCATCAATTGCGCGTAATCGGCCGCCCGTTCCAGAGTGATCGGCGGCGAGTTGTAGGGGCGCAGGCCGCGGCTAACACGCCCGCTCTGGACCCCGGCGTAGGTGAACGGCACTACTGCCGGCCCGAACAAAGCCACGATCCAGCGAATGGGCCGGCTGAAGGCCACGTTGGTGGCATTCCAGCGCATGCTCTTTTCGAAGCGCACGGCGGCAAGCAGGTCTGGCAGCGCCTCGGCCAGCACGTCGACCGAGGGACGCCCTTCCTCGCGCACCATCGCCGCCACGTAGCGCTTTTCCCCTTCCTCGACAACCTGCAACTCATCTAAAGCCACGCCTTTACTGCGCGCAAACCCTTCCGCCGCCCGCGTCGGCGCGCCCTCATCGTCGAAGGCCACGTCCGCCGGCGGTCCCTTGACCACCGTTTCCAGGTCTCGCTGACGTGGAGCCAGTTCAGAAACGATAACCGTCAGGCGGCGCGGCGTGCCCTGAACCTGAACATTTTCGTACTCCAGGCGCAGCTCTTCCAGAAGTTGCGGCGCGGCAGTGCGCAATTGGTTCAAAGCGCTACTCAAATCGTCAGCCGGCAACTCCTCACTGCCGATTTCCAACACAAAGGTATCGGCCGCATCGGGCGGCGTAGTTGCCTCCGCGGGCGTGTCCGCAGAGTCCGTCTGGCCATCGGCATGCAGCCCACCCTGCCAACGCTCATTCTCAAAGAACGGGTGACCCAGCTCTTCGCGCTGCGCCACGTAGCACTCCGAGATCTGTTGCGCGACGCCGCGCATGCGGCGGAAATACTGCGCGCGCTCGGCGACGCCGATAGCGCCGCGCGTATCCATGACGTTGAAAATGTGCGAACATTTCAAGTTGTAATCGTGCGCCGGCGCTACAAGTCCGGCCTCAACACATCGCTTCGCTTCGTTCTCGTATATGTCATACAAGGTGCGCAGGGCGTCCACGTCGGCTACGTTAAAGTAGTACTGGCAATGCTCGATCTCCTTGCGCAGCAGTGCGTCTTCGTAAGGCACGCCGGCGCCATAATCGATGTCCCACACGGCGTCAACATCCTGTAGGGCCAGCACGATGCGGTCAAGGCCGTAGGTGAGCTCCACGGAAACGGGATCCAGCTCCAGGCCACCGGCCTGCTGGAAGTAAGTGAACTGCGTGATCTCCTGACCATCCAACCACACCTCCCAGCCCAGACCCCAGGCGCCCAGCGCCGGGCTCTCCCAGTTGTCCTCGACAAAGCGAATATCATGCTGGCGGGGGTCGATGCCGATAGCCTCCAGACTTTTCAGGTACAGTTCCTGGGGATTGCCGGGATCAGGCTTGAGAATGACCTGCAACTGGTAATGTTGCTGCATGCGGTTGGGGTTATCGCCGAAGCGACCATCATCTGGCCGGATGCTGGGCTCGATATAGACCACGTTCCAGGGCTCGGGCCCCAGCACTCGCAGCGCCGTCTCCGGATTCATGGTCCCGGCGCCCACCTGCACGTTATGCGGATGCCACACGAGGCACCCCTGCTCTTTCCAATACTCCAATAAACGTAAAATGACGTCCTGAAAACTCAACTTATCACTCATTCTCCTGTCCTGCTTCTTCATCGTCGCCACCGGCCGGGGCAAACAGGCGCGCTTCGCGCCGCAACCGTTGCAAGAAGTCGGCCGATTTCAGATTTCGTTCCAGAATATAGGTCAGATAATAGTACATCACGCTCTCTAATTCGCTGTGTAGCTCGCGCCGCAGGCGCAGCGAGCGCACCGCGGACCACGGTCGCGTCTGCAAGAAGCGCAGTACCTTCACCGCCGCCGCCGATACTGAGCGCGCATTTTTGTCCGCCTGACCGCAACCGGGACAGAGCAAACCACCTAACTCGGCGCTGAACGCCTGGTCCTGCTCCTCTATCGCTTCACCGCAAGAGACGCACTGGAACAGTTGGGGACGATAGCCAACAAGGCTCAGCAATTGCAACTCGAAATAGCGCGCCGCCAGCAATATATTATCCGTCGTGGCAAACCAGCGCAGCGCCTCGCTTAAGAGATCGTACAAATGGCTGTTGCGATCTTCTTCTACCGTGAAGCGATCCAGCAGTTCCACAATGTAGGACGCGTACGTCGTGCGCACCAGGTCGTCTCGCAACTGCGCGTACGCTTCGACCATCTCCGCCTGGGTCACGATATCCAGGTTGCGCCCTTCCGCAATCAGGAACCGCGTGCGCATGAACAGCTCCACGTGGCCCGTTTTGCGGCTTTGCGGCTTGCGCGCGCCCTTGGCGATGGCCCGCAGCTTGCCATACTCCCGGCTGAAGAGCGTCAACAAGCGATCCGCCTCACCAAAATCGGTGCGGCTCAAAACGATAGCTTCTGTGCGATACGTTCTGTCTCGCGGCATGATTCCCGAGGGTGGTCAGAGATTGGAGATCGGAGATTGGACCGCTGTTGGCGCCAGTCTTCCTGGCTCCGCACGTTGCACCCTACTGGTCCTCCAGATGTTCAGATCCAAAGGAATCGGGTAGCAACTCGCTCAGACTCGTCTGGCGGCTGCGCCCCTCTTTGTCCAGGATAAAGATCGGCAGGTCCGTAGCGAATTCACGCATCACCTGGCGGCACGGTCCGCAGGGCGTGACGCCGCTTTCTGTGCAGACGGCAACCGCCAGGATGCGCCGCTCGCCGGCGGCGACGGCCTGAAAGATGGCCACACGCTCGGCGCAGGTCGTCAGGCCATAGGAAGCATTCTCTACGTTGACACCAGAATAAATAGCGCCACTCTCGGCCAGTACGGCAGCGCCCACTTGAAATTTAGAATACGGTGCGTACGCGCGGGAGCGGCTTTCACAAGCCGCCTGCTCTAATTGCACTCGCTGATCTTTCGTTATCGTCATCTTCTTAACTCGACGCCCCTTTCTCATTCTTGCAGTGTGTAAAAGGTGGAACCACTGTGCCGGCGTCTAGCGTCGTGCCTTCCACAATCGCCTGTTCCACCCGGCAACCGTTGCCAAGATGCGCGTCACGCACGATGGCATTTGGCCCCAGCACACAATTCTCGCCGATCACGCTATGGCCCTGGATATAGGTATTAGGCCAGATGATCGTGTCCTGACCGATAACGGCGTCCGCTTCAATGTAGGTCGTTGCCGGATCGACCAGCGTTACACCGGCATCCAGCCAGCGATTGTTGACGCGACGGCGCAGGGCGGCCTCAGCCTCAACCAGCTCGGCCCGCGTGCCCGCGCCCAACCCTTCGTCAGGATCGTCCAGTACGGTAGCCACTACGGGCAGGCCCTGGGCCACAGCGAGTCCTACCATGTCCGTCAGATAATACTCCTGGCCATTACGCGCTTTGCGCAAAGGCAGGTTCTTCAGATTATCCCACAACCAGCCGGCGTTAAAACAGTAAACGCCTACGTTCAATTCGCGCACGTTGAGGATGGCCTTCGCGTCATCGCGCTGCCGCGCTACAGCCACTTCAATGACTTCGGCCACCTGCCCATTGCCGCCGCGGATGACGCGTCCAAAGGTACTCTCCGGCTGGCCCATGACCGTCAGCATGGAAAGAGCCGCTTCGCTCTCCACCTGCTGGCGGGCCAGCGCCTGCATCGTCTTCGGACGCAACAAGGGCATGTCGCCGTAGGTGACCAGCACCTGGTCCGCCCGCCCCTGCAACGCCTCGCGCGTCACCAACGTGGCGTGGCCCGTTCCCAGGCGCTTCTCTTGCACCACATACTCGGCGTCGTCGCCGATCAGCTGCCGCGCACCGGTTTCGCCGGGCCCCACCACCAGCACGGGCTTCAGGTCGGCCACGTCCGCCGCCGCTGTGAAAACGTGCCAGATCATGGGCTTCCCGCCC
The DNA here is from genome assembly GCA_035464315.1 of Candidatus Sulfomarinibacteraceae bacterium. GTDB lineage: Bacteria > Chloroflexota > Anaerolineae > Promineifilales > Promineifilaceae > JAAYYY01. Next base: position 20,342 of record DATHSI010000269.1, on the reverse strand, counting down.
AGCTCATGCAATACCTTCTGCCGTTTAGAATTCATGCGGGTGCCGTGCCCCGCTGCGAGTAAGACGACTGCCAGTGTCATAGTATGAATTAGAGATCGGAGATTGGAGAGCAGAGATTGGAAACGAAAAGTTCTTCTGCTGCAATTTGACGCTGATCGAGCCATTCCAAATCAGCAGCGTTCATCGGCGCAAATCTGCGGCCAAAATCTCCAATCTCTAATCTCCTATCTCCAACAAACAAGGGGCGCTCCATTGAACGCCCCTGTGGGTGATCGCGGTAACTGGGGTGGTAGGATTCGAACCTACGAATGGCGGATCCAAAGTCCGCTGCCTTACCACTTGGCGACACCCCAATAGCACCCCGAATCGTAGCACAAGAGCAAAATCGCAGCAACCGCAGCGGCCGATTGCTTATACAAATATAGCACCGGCTGTCAGGTTCGCAGGATGTGACAAAGATGATAAAATCTTGTGCACAATGACACAGTCCCAGGCCGTGTTCATTGTATAAAATTAACAACAAACCGAGTGGCCGCCAGCGCAACAGTGTCGCAATCTGCGCCGGCGGCCTGGCAACAGGGAGCCCGCTCACAGCAGAATCACACTTTACATGGAGAAACAGGAACCAATGAGTGAAAACCTAAACCCGTTTGCGATTGCTCAGGCCCAGCTCGATGAAGCGGCCGAAGTGTTACAACTTGACCCCGACATGCACGCCTTTCTGCGGGAGCCGATGCGTGAGTTTCACTTCACAATTCCCGTGCGCATGGACAACGGGCGCACCCAGATCTTCAAAGCCTTTCGCGTACAATACAATGACGCCCGCGGGCCGGGCAAAGGGGGCGTGCGCTTTCATCCCGACGAAACGATTGACACCGTCCGCGCACTGGCAGCCTGGATGACGTGGAAGACGGCTGTCGCCGACATTCCTCTGGGCGGGGCCAAAGGTGGGATCATCTGCAACCCCCGTGAAATGTCCCAGGGGGAGCTGGAACGTTTGAGCCGGGGCTACATGCGCGGCATATCGCGCTATGTGGGCTTGACACAGGACGTCCCGGCGCCGGATGTTAACACCAACGCGCGGGTCATGGCCTGGATGCTGGACGAATATGAAACATTGATGGGCCACCGCGAGCCAGGCGTCATCACCGGCAAGCCGCAAGAACTGGGCGGCTCCGAAGGACGCCCGCCGGCCACTGCGTTAGGCGGCATCTTTACCATTCGCGAGACGGCCAAAGTGCTGGACCTGGATCTGCAGGGCGCCACCTGCGCCATTCAGGGCTACGGCAACGTAGGCTCCCACGCCCACAAACTGGCCGTCGAACAGCTCGGGCTGAAGGTGATCGCCGTCAGCGACGAGTTCGGCGGTATCTTCAACGGCGACGGGCTGGACTACGAGACTGTTTCCCAGCATATGCGCCAGACCGGCCGCGTGCCCGATACACCGGGAACGGAACCGATCAGCAACGCCGATCTGCTCACGCTGGATGTGGACGTGCTGATCCCCGCAGCCATCGAGAACCAGCTCACGAGCCAGAACGCCGGCGATGTGAAAGCGACGATCATTGCCGAGCTGGCCAACGGCCCCACCACGCCCGAAGCCAACGACGTCTTTGAAGACAAAGGGATCTACATCATCCCGGACTTCCTCTGCAATGCGGGCGGCGTCACCGTTTCCTATTTCGAAATGGTGCAGAACGCCTATCAGTTCTACTGGGACGAGTCGCTGGTGTTCGACCGGCTGGACAAAAAGTTGACCACCGCCTTCCACGCCGTACACGAAATGGCCCAGCGCAAGGACGTAGACAACCGCGTGGCGGCCTATCTGGTAGCCATCGACCGCGTGGCCACAGCCGTGCGCCTGCGCGGCTGGGTCTAGGCCACCAGAGCGCCAACGTTCTAAAGCAAATGTATCTGGTCTTGGTTTTGGCTATTGCATTTTTAGAACATTTGTGCTATCATTTTAGCTAGATTCGCAGGGTAAAAAGTATGGGTCTTGCGGCAAGTTGCTCTCTGGTGGAAGCTCGGATATGACTTTGTGAAATGGGCAAAAACTGCTACCATCTAAACATCTAGTCATCGTGCCGACGTCCAGAAGGGACAAAATCAGGAAGGAGAAAGGGTTATGTATCAAAAGGTGATAGTTGCTGGTTATCTGGGTGGTGATCCGGAGATGCGCTACATGCCAGACGGTCGCCCCGTCACTAATTTCAGTTTAGCAACAAGCCGTCGCTATACAGATAGCTCCGGTCAAACCCACGATGAGACAACCTGGTTCAGAGTTGCCATCTGGGGGCGACAGGCAGAAACGGCCAATCAGTACCTGAGCAAAGGGCGCCCGGTAATTGTCGAAGGGCGTCTGCGCGCCGATCCCGAAACCGGTGGGCCACGTTTGTTCACCCGCCAAGATGGCACTGTCGGCGCCTCGTATGAATTAACTGCCTACAACTTCAGCTTTATTGGCGGGCGCGACACTGATTATCAAGGCGACTTCGATGATAGTGGCTCCCTCAAAGAGAATCAGGTCGAGGAAGAGGACGACATCCCCTTCTGATCCAGACAGTAAGCCACACAGAAAATAGGAGACTCCAGGTACACTTTTGCTCCCTGGAGTCTATCTCATTTCACTTCCTACGCGGGCTTGCGCGCCGTGATACGCGCGCTGAACAGGCGTGGAGCCATTTGCAGGCTGGTCGTGCCCGCTAGCTCCACCTCCGGCGCGCCCTTGTCGCGCACCGAGATATCCTTGAAACCGGCGGCGCGCATCGCTGCCACATAGTCGGCCACATCCTCCGCACCGGTGATACAGCCGGCCCAGGCAGCTGCATCGGCCCGTGCTTGCGGGCCGAAGTGACCCTGCGTCACCATGTCCGATACGGCCAACCGGCCACCGGGGCGCAACACGCGGAACGCCTCGCGGAAAACGGCTGCCTTGTCCGGGCTGAGATTGATCACACAGTTGGAGATAACAACGTCCACGGTGTTATCGTCCACAGGGAGCGCTTCGATGTATCCCTGGCGAAACTCCACATTTTCCAGACTCAGCCTTTCCTTATTGGCATTCGCCTTCTCTAGCATCGCCGGCGTCATGTCCACACCGATAACGCGGCCGCCCGGGCTCACCCGCCGCGCCGCCAGAAAGGCGTCCATACCCGCGCCCGATCCCAGGTCAAGCACCACCTGCCCCGGCTGTAGCTGCGCGAGTGTGACCGGATCACCGCAGCCCAGAGAAGCCTGGTTTATCTCTGCAGGCAGCTCCGCCACATCCAGTTCATAGAGAGATTCGCTGCTATCGCAACAGGCGTCGCCGTTGCGGCCGTCGTCGCAGCCACAGCCACACGCCGCGTCGCCCTCCCCCCCGCTCTCGGGCGCAGCCCAGCGCTGGGCAATTTTGCCGTAATGCTCGCGCACGACCACGTGAATGTCACCGGCTTCCATCATCGTCATAATCTACCTCACATTGATAATCATCTATACGTCCGGATAAAAAAAGAGGCAGCTTCACTCGCCGCGGCGAGCTTGCCGGGTCTCTTACCTTCGCTTACGTCTGGACCTCATCCACCTGGAACAGCTCCGGCGCAAAGGTGTGCATCAACCGGGAGCAGCAGGCTGCCACTTCGCGTTGATCGAGCGTGTAGAAAACCTGTTTGCCTTCACGCCGCGTGTTGACCAGGCCCGCCTTGCGCAACACCGACAGGTGGTGAGACACGGTCGGCTGTGTAAGGCCCATCTGGTCCACAATATCACCAACACAGAGCCAGCGACAACATAACAGCTCCATTATTTTCTGGCGACTTTCGTCAGCCATCGCCTTGGCAAAAGTAATCTGTTTCATCGCCCAATCACATTGATGGATATCGATATCAACGATCATTATATGCGTTGCTCCCCGCTTGTCAAGTGCCTGCGAGAAAGGTCCCTGTTTGACTTAAAGATCGCCCATCGGTAGAATCCGCCCATTGTAATGGATCACTCGCCGACGCCAAATTCAAGGGAATAGCGCCCGTCACCGCGCCGGGCGACGGTCCTGAAAGGTAAGTGACAAAACGATGCGCATTGTTGTCGATGCTATGGGCAGTGACGCCCATCCCCAACCTGACGTGGCCGGCGCCGTAGAGGCCGCGCGTGAGTTCGGAGAAGAAATTATCCTGGTGGGCGACGAGTCCCAGATTCGCGCCGAGTTATCCAGGCACGATACGACGGGGCTGAGCCTGAGCGTGGTTCACGCCAACCAGACAATCGGTATGACAGATAAGCCCAGCGAAGCGTCACGCCAGAAGAAAGACTCCTCGATGCATGTGGGCCTGAATCTGGTCAAAGACGGCAGTGCAGACGCCTTCGTCTCCGCGGGCAACACGGGTGGTATTCTGGCTGTGGCCATGCTGCATACGTTACGCCGCATCCGTGGCATCAAGCGCCCGGCGCTGGGCGTAATGTTCCCCATCGCCGGCCATCCCATGCTCATCGACCACGGCGCCAACGCCGACGCCCGTCCCGAATACCTGCTGCAGTTCGCGCAGATGGGCAGCCTCTACGTCGAGCGCGTTCGCGGCGTCAACCGGCCGCGCGTGGCGCTGATTTCCAACGGAGAGGAAGAGGGTAAAGGCAACCAGCTCATAAAGGAAACGATTCCCCTGCTCGCCGGCAGCGGGCTCAATTACGTGGGCAACGTGGAGCCGAAAGAGTTCGTGCAGGGAAATGCCGACGTCGGCGTCACCGACGGCTTCACCGGGAATATTATCCTCAAGACCGCCGAGGCCATTGCCGCTTACATGTCCGGTCTGATCCGTGAGGAGATTAAGTCTAGCCCGCTCACCGCCATCGGTGGGCTGCTGGCCCGGCCGGCCTTCGACCGCGTACGGCAACGTCTGAACCCGGATGAGGTAGGAGGTGCGCCACTTTTGGGCGTGAACGGTGTTGTAATAGTTGCACATGGCCGGTCCAACGCTTATGCCATCAAGCAGGCGGTGGGCCAGGCCCGGCAGGCTGTACAGCAGGAAGTTGTTGACGCCATCCGCCAGGGCGTGACCGGCAACTGAGCCGTTCGCCACTTTTGGGACGGGAGCCGGCGCTTTCTGCAAGCGATGTACAGCCACGCCGGCTGTAATTGATAATGCAAGAGAGAGGCAAAATCGAAACTTATGGTTGAATATGTCGATAAACGCGGCCGACCCCGTATCGTCATCACGGGCATGGGAGCGATGAGCCCCCTGGGACACAGCGCCGCAGAAAGCTGGGAAAGCGCCGTCGCCGGTCGTTCCGGCGTAGGCCCTATCACACAATTCGACGCCAGCGAGTTTCCCTGCCGCATTGCGGGCGAGGTAAAGGATTTTAATCCTCGGGAGTATATGGACTTCAAGGAGGCCCGGCGCATGTCGCGCTCCTCGCAACTGGCTGTCGCCGCCGCCGCCATGGCGCTGAGCGACAGCAAACTGCCGCAAACGGTGCCCGATCCAGAACGAACCGGCGTCGTCATCGGCACCGGCATGGGTGGCCTGGATCAGGCTGACGAGCAGTTACAGGTGCTGCGTTCAAGAGGTTTATCACGCGTCAGTCCCTTCTCCCTGACCGCCTCTTTGCCCAACATGCCCAGCCACCACGTCAGCGTCATGGCCACTACGATGGGCCCCATCAGCACCGTCATCGCCGCCTGCGCCACCGGCACGCAGGCTCTGGGGGAGGCGGCGGAGTTCATCCGTCGCGGCGCGGCGGATATGATGCTGGCGGGCGGCGTGGAGGGACTGGTGCACGAAGCCGCGCTCGCCGGTTTTTCCGCCATGCGTGCCCTGTCCACCGGCTATAACGATTGCCCGGAACGGGCCTCGCGTCCCTTTGACCGCGACCGCGATGGCTTCATCCTCAGCGAAGGCGCGGGGGTGGTCGTTCTGGAGCGTCTGGACAAAGCCCTGGCGCGCGGAGCGCCCATTTACGCCGAAATACTGGGCCACGCCTCCTCCTCCGACGCCTATCACGTCGCGGCCCCTGACCCAGAGGGAGACGGCGCCGTGCGCGCCATGCGTTGGGCCATCGAAGACGCAGACATTGAGCCGACAGAGTTAGATTACATTAACGCCCACGGCTCCTCGACGCCGATCAACGACCGCGTGGAGACGCTGGCCATTAAACGTCTCTTTGGTGAGGGAGCCTACGAGATTCCCGTCAGCAGCACCAAGTCGGTCATGGGACACGCCATGGGCGGCACCGGCGCGCTGGAAGCCATTTTCTGCGCTTACGCTTTGCACACGGGTGTGCTGCCCCCTACCATCAATTACGAAACGCCGGATCCTGACTGTGACCTTGACTACGTGCCCAACGAGGCGCGCGAAACCGATATTCGAGTGGCTATGAGCAATTCATTTGGTCTTGGTGGGCAAAATGCCTGTCTGGTCCTGGGAAAATATGACAACAATGTGGGGCAGACGGACGAAGCATGAAAATATTCCGCGACGAAGCCCGCATGGCCCGCATGAGAACTATCAGCAAATATGCAAGTATCGTCGGCTTCCTGATTCTGGTCGGCGGCCTTGTGTTGGGGTTCGTGGACCCCGATCGTTATCTCTTTCTCCAGGTGCTGGCGTTGCCTCTGGGCTGGCTTCTCTCCCAGGTTGGCCTGTATCTGGCGCACCGTTACCTGCGTAGCCCGCGCCCGGACGAAGTGCTGGACGACGCCCTGCGCAGAGTCGCGCGCCGCGGGCGCATGTACCACTATCTCTTGCCCGCGCCGCATGTCTTATTGATGCCCGCCGGCCCCATCGTCTTTATCACCAAGTTCCAACCCGGCGACATCACCGTGGAAGGCGATCGTTGGAAACAGCGCGGCGTCAGTTTTCTGCGCAAGCTCTTCAGTCAGGAATCGTTGGGCAATCCCACGCGTGAGACGGAGAACGCCGTGAAATCGCTGGCGGCTTACATCAACAAAGAGGCGCCAGAGGTAGAAGAAGTGCCGATTGGCGCTATCATTGTCTTCACTGCCAAGAACGGCGGCGAGTTGGACCTGGATGACTCTAACATCCCTGCCATGCACTACACCAAGCTGCGCGGCTACTTCAAGCAAAAGGCACAAAGGTCTCCCCTGCCCGACGGCGAGTATGAAGCGTTGCGCGCTGCTTTCGACCGCAAGGCGCAACACCTGATTGACGGCGAGGACGGTTAGATAACTGCCAGAGGAATCCTGATGACCGAGTTGGCTCCCGGCCTGCACCTGCTCAAGGACCGCGTGGCCAACGCCTATCTGTATGCCACGGGCGAGGAACTGACCCTCATAGATAGCGGCATACCGCGCCGCGCACGGAAAATCCTGAACTATGTGCGCAGCATCGGCCACGCCCCCTCTGACCTCAAGCGAATCGTGATTACTCACGCCGATTGGGATCATGCCGGAAGCGCGGCGGCGTTGCAGAAAGAGACGGGCGCCCAGGTGATTGCCGGTGCAGAAACGGCGCGATGGCTTCAACGAGGAACGTCGCCCCGGCACCTGCCCCGGCCGCTGCACATTCTACTGGTGCTCTTCGCCCGCTACGCAAAAGTACCGGGCGCAGCCATTACGACCGTTGAAGATGGTCAGCGGCTGGCAGGCCCAGGTAATCTGACGGCCCTGGCTACGCCCGGGCATACGCCCGATCACTTCGCCTTTTTTGATCCCTCCACCGGTATTCTCTTCGCAGGCGATGCCCTGCAGACCCGGAGGGGAACGCTGGGCCTGGGCTCGCGCCTGGTCACCGGCGACGTCGCGTCGGCGCGCAATTCTGCGCGGCAGTTGCTTTCGCTGACGCCCGCAATGTTTGCCTGTGGCCATGGCCCGCCGCTCTCCGGGCACGACGTGGGCGACGTGATGCACCTTCTACGGCAACTTGAGAGTGGCGCCATTCCTTGACCCCACTTGCCCTCATATCACAGCGAAAAAGGGAGGCGCGCACATTCAGACCAGCTGGCGCCGGCCCTTATTAATTGCTGTCTGCACGATGACGCCTGGCCAGGGCAATCGCTTCTTCAAGTGTAGAGATCTCCCCTGCGGCCTGCGCCTCCTCAATCAACTGTAGCAGTTCCCCCACCTGCGGTCCGGGCGTCAGTTCAAGAGCAGCGATCAACTCCCCGCCATTGACCAGCGGCGGCGGTGAAACAACTTGAGCATAGGCTTCAAAATAGTAACTGTAAAGCTGCTCTACGACTGTGAGAAGCCGTTTCCAGCCGGCCTCCGGCCCGGGGCCGTCGTGCGTAGCGAGGTGATCGGCCAGAGAGATCAGCCCGACATCCAGGCCGGCGTCTCCCAGGGTGCGAAAGAAACGGTACACCGCGCGGCGCGACACGCCATCCTCCTGCGCCAACCACAAGGGGCGCATATGGCCGCGCACAACCTTCTGCACGTGCCCTATCGCCTGATTGCTCAGGCGCAGACGACGCAGCCGCCGGGCAGCCTGTTCCGCCCCAACTTTCTCGTGACCAAGAAAGCGGATCCGCCCATCGCGTTCCACCGTTTGCGTTTCGGCCTTGCCCACATCGTGAAACAGGGCTCCCAGGCGCAGCAACACACGCCCCTCTAGCCCACCATCGACCGGGCGCCCAAAGTGCTGGCGCAAACCGGGCGCAAAGGACGCCAGCTGCGCCGCCGCTTCCATAAGCGCGTCGCTGTCCTCTTGCTGACCGTCCAGCACAGCGCGCTCCACGCGCCACAACCAGGTCATTACGCTGACGCTGTGCGCCAGAACCGGCTCGCGATGCGGAGAAGATTGTTCCACATCCTCCAGAACGGCTATCTCCGGCAGCACCTGCGGCAACAATTGCAATTGGTGCAACAAGGGCACCGTCTCGTGGGCTCTTGGGCTCTGCAGCGCCTTGATCAGCTCATCACGTACGCGCTCGATGGACACCAAGTGCAGCTGTGGCGCCCCTTGTTGCACTGCCTCCACAGTCTCAGGCGACAGGCGAAAGCCCAGCTTGAGCACCATGCGGGCGGCGCGCATGGCGCGCACCGGATCGTCGTTCAGCGCATCAGCGTAGGCCAGGCGAATCACGCCACGGTCGAGGTCAGCCCTACCCTGGCAGGGATCGACAATCTCAGACGCCGTGGTAGCCTGCGCAGGCAAGGCCATAGCGTTTATCGTGAAATCTCGCGCCCGCAGATCGCTCTCCAGATCGTCGCCGCGGAAACGGGCAAAATCCAGGTTAGTATCATCCGCCAGAACGACGCGGGCAATATCCCGTTCGCGATCCAGGACAAAAGCAGGCATTCCCAGAGCGTCCCCCACGTGGAAGGCCAGAGCGATGGCCTGTTCGGGCACAACGAAGTCCAGATCATAGGTGATGCGGCCCAGGAGGGCGTCACGTACCGCGCCGCCAACCAGATATACGGGAATTTTTTCCGTCGCCAGAAGCGGACGCAGGCGGTCCATCGTCGGCGGCAGCGCCAGCGTTTTTTCGGCCATCTACTTTATCCCAGGTTATCGAGGCGCAGCGTAACCACTTAATGCAGCGCGTCGGCGAATACTTCCGGTTTCAGCACGGCAATGAAGGGGAGGTTACGGTAGAGCTGGGCGAAGTCCAGACCATAACCGACCACGAACTCATCCGGAATGTCGAAGCCGGTGTAATCAACAGGCACGTCCACAGCGCGGCGCGAAGGTTTGTTCAAGAGTGTGCAGATGCGCAAAGAAGCCGGAGAGCGGGCCAGGAGGTTGCGGCGCATGTAGGCCAGCGTGCGCCCGCTATCGATGATATCCTCCACGATCAGGATATTCTTGCCCGCGATGTCTTCCTTGAGATCGAGGACGATGCGCACAGCGCCGCTGCTGGTGGTACCCGAGCCATAACTGGAGATGGCCATAAAATCGACCTCGTGCGGCAAATCTATCAGGCGGCTCAGGTCGGCAAGGAATATGAAAGCGCCCTTCAACACACAAAGAAGCAGGAGGTTGTCCGTGCCCTGGTAGTCCGCTTCAATTTGCTGTGCCAGCTCTTTTACACGCGACTGCAGGCGGTCTTCATCGATGAGCACGTGCGCTACATCATCAAGGAGATTGTGATCTACTGACACGGCTACTGTCCTCCATTCTGCGCCGGTCGCACCTGGTGGCACTGCCGGCAACGGGCTTCATACACTTCAGCAGCCCCAACGAGGACCACGGGATCGTCATACGCTGCCGGTTCCCCATCAATCAGTCGCTGTGTGCGGCTGGCCTCTTCGCCGCATCTAACACAGATGGCATGCAGCTTGTCCACCTGCTCGGCGCGGGCCATCAACGCCGGTATCGGTCCAAATGGGACGCCGCGAAAGTCCGTGTCCAGGCCGGCGCAGATGACCCGCCGCCCCTCATCCGCCAGCGCCTCACAAAGCTCGACGACGTCCCTATCGAAAAATTGCACTTCGTCGATAGCAACCACCGTCGTGTCCTCCTGCAACACTTCTCGAATCTGCCCCGCCGTGGCGACGGGCAACGCTTCGAAATTGAGGCCATTATGGGATGTGACTTTTTCAGTGTCGTACCGGTTGTCAATAGCGGGCTTGAAGACCTGAACCGACTGTCGCGCAATGCGCGCCCGGCGCAAGCGGCGAATTAGTTCTTCCGTCTTGCCGCTGAACATGCTCCCACAGATGAGTTCTATACGGCCTCGCCTGTGTTTCCCCATCAATCCTCCTTAAAAAAGCACCCAAAATCAGGGTGGGCGTCATTGGTAACACGGCGTCACCTCCCCCTGTCCCAAACCTGAGTCTCGTCAATCGTGTAAAAAAGATAAGGGCAGACACGAATTCGTGTCTGCCCTATAACTCTAGCTCAATACGTGGATTTTGCCAGCATTCGGCTACATAAAATAGCCGTGGATTCTACTCGATCAATCCTTCCGCACGAAGGTATTTTCTGATGGTGATCAGAGCGCGCTGTCCGACGCCGTAAACAGCCAGCAGGGCGTCCTCGCCCTCCTGCAGCCGCTCATAAACGTCGCCAACGGTCTCCAGCCCCGCTTCTTTAAGCGCGTTCTGAGAACGGGTGGGAAGCCCGATCTCCTCAATCGGAAGCACCAGTGGCGACGCCTCTTCCTCTTCCTCCTCCTGTTCCGAAAGAAGTTCCTCGCGACGCTGAAGGCGTTTCAGGAAGCGTTCAACCTGCCCTTCGGTGTCTACCAGCCGCTGTTGACCGGTGTAGAAGGGATGTGTGCCCGACCAGATTTCTACGTTCAGCCTCGGCTTGGTCGAGCCAACGCGCATGACAACTTCGCCGTTGACGACAACCTCGGCCTCCGGATACCATTCGGGATGGATATCTTTCTTCATCCTATCCCTCCACCGGATAGACGCTGACGTACTTGCGTCCCCTCTTCGTTTCGAACGCCACCTGGCCCTCGGTCATGGCGTAGATCGTGTAATCCTTGCCCAGACCCACGTTTTCGCCGGGATGAACTTTCGTGCCGCGCTGACGAATGATGATATTGCCGGGAATGACGTACTCGCCGCCGTAGCACTTTACACCCAGTCGTTTTGAATTACTATCGCGACCATTGCGGGTTGAGCCCGCACCTTTTTTATGTGCCATGATACCTACTCCTACTCTTCCAGACTTATCTCGTCAATGCGCAAACGTGTATATTGTTGCCGGTGTCCCTGACGACGACGATAGCGCTTCCGTGGTCGGTACTTCCAGACGAAAATCTTCTTGCCCTTATATTGATCTACGACCGTTGCCTTTACGGAAACCCCGGAGACTGTCGGTTGGCCGATGCGAACGTCATCGTCGTCAGCCAGCAGCAAGATGTTATCGAATTCTATCTGTTCTCCGACTTCGTAGGGCAACTTTTCAACACTGAAGCTATGCCCTACCTCGGCGCGGTATTGCCGACCGCCACTTTCTACAATTGCGTACACTGTTTACCTCCAAAAAGAACCGGCATGCAAAGATGCCGGCTGATAGCTTTGCCAATGGCGTATTGGTAGTGTCGGATGACCAATACAGCGACTTGCTATTATAGTCACTCCTCTCGCCAAAGTCAAAAATCGAGGCAGTTCGCGGCTCCGATATTATATAACTCTATGGTTCAGGGCCGCTCGTGCACCGTAATTACCGTGGGGAGCAGAGAGAAGGCAGGAGCGTAAAGCGCCGGCTGAGCCAGATAAAGACCGCTGGAAGCGCCGCCATCCAGGTTGAGCGCCACGTCCAGCTCCAGATCGGACTCCGCCAGAAAACGACTCAGCTCGTACAGCGTGAAATGCCCCCGGTTGAAAAGTATAAACAGTACGCGCTGCTTCCGGTCCCGGGCAACCACCGTACGCCGCGCCTGCTGCCCGTCCTCCTCGCTTATGCTTACGACCCCGCCGGGTGTCAGCAACATGGGAAAAGACTGCAGCGCCGCGTGCAACGTCTCCTGCGGATTGTAGGGCTGTGCGGGCAACCAGCGCAAATCCGGCCCCTGTTCCGTAATGGCAAACATGCCGCCAAAGCTTTCGTAACTGACCCCGCTGGCTTCGCCGTCGACTACGATCAGGCCCGTCGCCTGGTACGTCTCCGTGAAAAAGCCGCCGTTCACTACCAGAATGGCATCCGTCTGCGCCTGCCAGGCCACCAGATCCAGCGGGTCGTCTGGCCGATAGCGCACGTCAAAGTGGAAATGCGCCGGTTCCAGGCGGAGCAAGGTCACATTCTCCAGCCACTCGCCCTCACCGGAGACCAGATTGATTGCGCGATGCTCCAGCCCCGGCCTCAGCACCTGCCAGCCGCTGTCTGGAACGGGCGGCGTGGGCGACGGTCGAGCGGTGGGCAGGGCCGTGGCGACAGCAGACGGCGCCGGAGCGCCCAGTTGCTGCCAGGGATCATCCGGCGTCGCAGCGCCACAGGCGGCGAGGAAAACAGTCGCAAGCAGAATCAGGAACCTACGAAGCCCGCGCATCACGGTCGATTCAACCGCTCACCCACCATCATCTTCCAGCACAATTGCTTTGCGATGCATGCGCAAGCCGAGCGGATCCATACCTAACTGAGACACAACCTCGTCGGGCCGGCCCGTAGCTCCCGGCAGCAACGCCAGTCGCATCGTCAGCAACAACTCACTGTCTTCAGCCTCATCCACCGCCAGATCAAGCACTAAGGGGCGCAAGTCATACTCCTTTCCGCGCCGCTCCCGGATCAACTCCTGGGCGTCCAACAGCTCTCGCACGCGCTCTTCCACCTCCTGTCGCTCCAGGCTATCGAGCACCGTCGCCTCGTACGTCGCTTCCACGGTACTGGCCTGCATAGCCGGCGCTGAAAGGGAAACCTCCCACACACGGTGGACAATCAGACCGGGAGGCATTTTCGGCGCCAGCTGCGCCCTGGCCTGTTCGGGGTCCATCTCTTCCTCCAGCCACACATCGGCCAGTTCTCCTTCGCTGGTGAATCCCAGGGGCAGCGCGGCGGCAAACTGCATGCGCGGCCGCGGATTATAGCCCTGAGTATAAGCCACCGGGATCCTGCTGCGATTAAGCGCCCGCTCCAGTGCGCGGGCCACGTCGAGATGCCCAATAAAGCGCGTGGCGCCCACCTTGCTGAATTTAATGCGTATGCGTTCAACGTAATTCGCCTGCATAGAGAACAATCTTAATCTTTTGATTACGGTCAGCCTGACGGTTTTTCAACCGTGGTCTGCGGACCATTGTAGCGGCTGCCGGCAATCCGGAAAACAAAGCGTGCGGCAACTATCATTTTCTCGGAGGGATCTCGTCAGGCAATGGTCGATTATTCCATGGCCATCTGGGGGACACTCTGGAGTAATTATGCGCAAAGTCTCCTCTTTCGGATAAAATAGGGTCGATGAAACGATACTTGCTTCCTGCACTGCTGCTATTTGCCCTGGCACCGTTGCTGTTGAGCATTGGCTGCCAGCGTCCTAAACCGCAGGTCACGGTCGGCGCCACCGTCGTCCCCCTGATAGCGCCTCCGACGCCGTTTGTGACGCCATTTTCAGCAAACACCGCGGGCGGGGTCGTCAGCGAGCCGCCCCCTACCCCCGAAATTCAGGCGCCGGCAGCCGCCGGCCTACCCGGTTACCAGGGAACGCCGACGCCTGATCCGCCGCACAACGTCGACGGCGCTATGCAGAACCTGCTCAGCCATACGGTCGCCGCCGGCGAGACTCTGGCCAACATCGCCCAGCGCTACGGCAGCAGCGTGGAGGAGCTGATGAACATCAACAGCCTGGCCAGCGGCGACCTGCTCTACGCCGGGCAGGAGCTCATGGTACCCGGAGGCGCCTCTGTCATTGGCCCTTCCTTCAAGATCATTCCCGACAGCGAGCTGGTCTACGGGCCGGCGGCTCGCGACTTCCACGTGCGCGCCTTTGCCGAAAACTTCAACGGCTATCTGCTGCAACATCACGAGGAAGTGGAGGGCCAGGTACTGGCGGGGCCGGAAGTTGTGCGCCTGATAGCCCACCGCTTCAGCATTAACCCGCGCCTGCTGCTCGCCGCCCTGGAGTTTCGCTCCGGTTGGCTGACGCAGGCCGATCCCGTCGAGCGCGAATATCCCATGGGCAAGCGCGACCCGCGCTACAGCGGCCTGCACAGGCAATTGCGCTGGGCCGCCGATCAACTCAACTGGGGATACTATGGTCGCGCCGAGGGCGGTGTGCGCGATTTTCTCGTCGACGGTGAGACTCGTGTGGCCTTTGCGCCAGAAGTAAATGACGGAACTACCGGGGTGCAATTCTGGCTGGGCGCGCACGATGGTGCAGCCTACGAAGACTGGCTACAGGAAGCAGGTCCGTCTGGTTTCTTCGCCGCCTACAGCCAGCTTTTTGGCAACCCCTTTGCCTACACGGTCGATCCGCTATGGCCCCCAGATCTGCAGCAACCGGATCTGGCGCTGCCCTGGGCTGGCGGCGAGACCTGGTACTTCACCGGCGGGCCACACGGCGGCTGGGGATCAGGTTCTGGCTGGGCCGCGCTGGACTTCGTGCCGCACCACGAGCAGTTGGGCTGTTACCCCTCGGACGCCTGGGTGCTGGCAATGGCCCCTGGCGTCGTCACTCGCAGCGACTTTGGCGCAGTCGTCGTGGACCTGGACGGCGATGGCTACGCGGGAACAGGCTGGGCCATAACGTATATGCACCTGGAAAGTCGCGACCGCATCCCGGTTGGAGCTACAGTCGAACGCGGTGATCGCCTGGGCCACCCCTCCTGTGAAGGCGGCTTCTCCAACGGCACTCACGTACACATCGCCCGCACCTACAACGGTCGCTGGGTGTCGGCCGACGGAACTATCCCCTTCGCCATGGGTGGCTGGGAGTCGCAGGGGCTGGGTCGCGAGTACGACGGGCGTCTATTGCGTGGCGATATGGTCAAAGAGGCCTGCCAGTGTCGCGGCGAGGGCAACGCCATAACGGCCGACTGAGCACGCCCGGCGCTGCCCTATTCGCCACGACTCGGCGTTCCCCACTTACGCTTCGAAGGACACCTCTACTACACGCGAATTGATGGCTTCAAACAGCTCGCGGCGCACTGCCTCGACCCGTTCCACCACCTGGTCCAGCGGCACCAGTTCGTTGTCCTTTTCATGCCGCAGTTTGAGTTCGACGCCTCCCTTATCCAGAGCGCGCTTCCCCGCTGTCAGGCGAATCGGCGCGCCAATCAGGTCGGCGTCGTTGAACTTCACGCCAGGGCTTTCATCGCGATCGTCGAATAGAACCTCCAGGCCCGCTTCCTGCAATTTCTCGTATAGCTCTGCGGCTGTTTCTTCGCCGCCGCGCAACGACACCAGATGCACTTCGTACGGGGCCACGCTGATGGGCCATATCAGCCCATACTCATCGTTGTTTTCCTCCGCAATGCAGGCCATCAACCGGCCCACGCCGATACCGTAAGAGCCCATGACCACAGGCCGTTGCTCGCCATCCTCGTCGACAAAGGTAGCGCCCATAGCTGCGCTGTATCGCGTGCCCAACTTAAAGATGTTGCCGACTTCCACGCCGCGCGACACATCCATCGCTTCGCCGCAGCGAGGACAGGCATCCCCTTCCTGCGCCGCGGCGAGATCGGCAACGATATCTGCCTCATAATCACGCCCGTAGTTGACATTGCGCAGGTGATATCCTTCTTCATTGGCGCCCGCCACCAGGTTGGGCGAGTTCACGACGGCGTCGTCCACCACTACCAGCACACCGCTG
Organism: Candidatus Sulfomarinibacteraceae bacterium; assembly: GCA_035464315.1. Classification (GTDB taxonomy): domain Bacteria; phylum Chloroflexota; class Anaerolineae; order Promineifilales; family Promineifilaceae; genus JAAYYY01. The sequence continues at coordinate 4,220 of DATHSI010000269.1, read as the reverse complement.
AGGCCGAGCGGCGAGGCATAGCCCGGAACGGCGCCCGCAGCTTTGATCTCTGCATCCTGCGCCGGGCGCAGCACCTTCGCTTTGACAGCGTTGGTCAACTTCGTCTCGCTCAGGTCCATGTCGCCGCGCACCACGGCAAACACCAGGCGTTCTACATCTTCCTGCTCTTCACTAACCGTAGCCATCATGAACACAGCCTTCGCCGTGCGCGATTTATCTATCTCCAACAGATTGGCCAGCCCCTCGATCGTCTTCGTATCCGGCGTCGCCACCTTCTCTAGAGGTTGCGGTTCCTCCTCGGCTGCCGCCTGCTTCTGGAACGTGGCAATCTGGCGATTGGCGCGGTAGCCGCAGGCGTCACACAGAAGCAGCGTATCCTCGCCAATCGGCGACAGATACATATATTCGTGAGCCATCTTGCCGCCCATCATGCCCACGTCCGACTCCACAGCAATCGTGGGTAACGCGCAGCGGTTGAAGATATTGAAGTAAGCCTGGTAATGGGCCCGATACTGCTCGTCCAGTCCATCATCGTCGCGGTCCAGGCTGTAGCTGTCTTTCATGACGAATTCGCGCGTGCGAATCAGTCCGGCACGCGGGCGCGGGTCATCGCGCCACTTGGTCTGAATGTGGTAAACGAGCGCGGGTAACTGGCGATACGACTGGACCTCGCGGCGCAAGAGATCCGTCACCACCTCTTCGTGCGTCATGGCCAGCACCATATCCCGCTCATTCTTATCTTTAAAGCGGCCCATCTCCGCGCCTATTTCATACCAGCGATTGGTCTCCTGCCACAACGAGGCCGGGTGCACTACGGGCATTTCAAGCTCTTGCCCGCCAATGGCATTAATCTCCTCGCGTAATATCTGCTCGATCTTCTGCGCTGTGCGCTGTCCCAGCGGCAGGTAGCTAAAAATGCCGGCAGCCAGAGGGCGCAGAAAACCGGCGCGCAGTAGCAACTCGTGGCTGCGCACCTCGACATCGGCCGGCGATTCGCGCAGCGTCTGGCTAAATAAATGATTCATCCGCATCGTACGTATCCTCCTGGATCACTTTCCACTTTCTGTAGGATCTCTTGCAAACAAAAACGCCCCAATCTCTGGGGCGCCCGGTATACCAAAGCTGAGGTGTGCTCACCTCGCTTGCGTTTGCCGCCGCTCTCTCATTAGACGACTAAGAATCGCGCGGCAAGAACAACTAGGTACAACGCCGAACAACCCCGTTGCGCAAGCAACGAGGGCTGCTAGGGACGGGATAGTAGTTGAGCATAAACGCAAGCGGCTGTTCCATAGTACCGTTAACGGTACCCGAGCCGCTCTGAATTGTCAAGGTTTTTCTCAGTGCAGAGAGCGCCAAGGTTACACAGAACGGCCTCAACGGCAGCCCGGGTCGCGCCGTAGCCTAAGGCGTCACATACAGTTGCGCCCACGGCGCCGGCGGCGGTCGCTCCTCCATCGACTGCCAGTCAGAGGGCCGCAGTTGCTCTCCCAGAAGCTCATAACTGCTGAATATCGCGCCGGCCGCCAGCACCAGTTGCGAATCGTGGGGCACCAATACGTAAATGGGCCACGCTTCGCCAAGGCCGGCCTGCAACAGCCGCCCGCTGCTCGCGTCGCGGTAAACGTTTACCAGCCGCGGCAACATGACATCTGTGAGCGGTGTATCACCCTGGCCCGGCTCAAACGTCGTCAGGTCAACCAGGCGGGCTACTGCCTGAGTTAACAACAACATCTCATCGTCCGTCAGTCGCTCGCCGGCAAGTTCCTTACGCGAAATCGAAGTTATGCCCTCCAGATAGCGTTCCAGCAGCAACAGCTTTTGCGCTGCTTCGCTGTCTGCCAGCCCGCGCGTCTCCAGCCCATCGATCATCTGTCGCGTCTGTGCCGCCAGGCGCGCGTAGAGCGCCGGTTGGGGCTCCACATAGGCAAAGGGCGCTTCGGCGCTGGCGCCAACGGCGCGCACGGGTCGCGGGGCCAGGATCGGAACGTGACGCATATTTGTCCACGCCCCATACCAGGTATTGAATTGCTTGTACCCCCACTCCTCGCCCTGCATGAAGAACGGACCGCCCGGGACGGGCGTGTCCAGGAGCGGCTGCGCGGCATAGAGAAGCGCTGCGGGATGGCTGCCACTCCAGATTGTAATGTCTGGCTCGCCGTAGGCGGACTGCAGCCGCACCATTTGCGTGCCATACCCCTCATAACCGGTTTCACCACTGCTTTGCAGCTGCTCCCAGGCAAGATCGGAGCCCAGAGCCGCCGGCACGTCCAGGCCACGCGGCAGACTCCGTATGGCGCCAATCTCCGTTTCGGCCGCCGTAGGCGGCAGCGGCCCAACCGTCGTACCGTAGGCGCCAACCCGATTGAAGGTCACTTCCCGCAAAATCGTCTCGTCCGGCAAATGCGCCTCGGGCATGAAGGAGAATTGTCCGGGCGGCGCTCCCTCGTCCAGGCCCGGGTGTCTGCCCGCAGCGGGCAGCGCCTGCAGCGTGGCCACAAAGTTGTCCAACGCCCCAATCTGAGTGAGCCCGGCCGTCTGTACATCGCGACCATAGACGGCGTCCGCCGCCGCCTGCACCTCCACCAGACTCAGGGCAGGTTGCGCCCCCTGAAAATAGGCCGCACTCTGGAAGATCCGCTGCCAGCGCGCGTAGTTCTGGCTGGTCTCCACGGCCCGCGCCATCTGCGCGCTTTGCAGGGCTGCCTCGCGCAACTCTTGCACTTCCTCTCCCTGCATATGAAGGGGGCGCGCCAGCCAGAGCATGGCCCGGTAATAACGGGACATCCCCTCGCTGCCGGTATGTGGCTGTGGCGCCGTGTATAGCCCATAATCCTCCGGCCGCTGAAAGAGTGGGGAATTAAAGACCGCACCCTGTTCCATCAGGGTCATCTCCTCAGCTACCAGACCTGCCACGGGCGCAGGGACTTCGAAGGCCGGGTCCAGCAGGCGGGCTCCCACACTGAAGAAGGCCAGGTTACGTCTGGTGGCCTCGGCCAGCAACTCTGCCTGCGGGCCAGCATCAGCCGCCTCCTGCCACTGCGCAAGTGAGGCGTCGACCAGTGCCTTGCAGAGCGCTTCCAGATCCGCTATCAGATACTGCGCCTGTGTTTGCTGCCAGACCACGCCGGACACAGTCTGGAAGGCGTGCAAGATCAGGTCGCTGCTGATGAAAAAGGGAAGTTCTTGTTGGCTAAGGTGATCGTAGGCCTCACCAAAGGTGTTGAACGATCCGGGCAGGACAACAAACCCATCCTCAAAGAGGCGTTGCTGCTGGCTGCTGTCCAGCACAGCCAGGTCGTCAACCTTTGCCACGTCTCCCTCCGACGGCCCTGGCTGCGCAGGTGCATCCGGTAATGTCTGGACGGTGCGGGGGTAAGCGGCAAAGCGATTGGCCTCGCGCGCGGTGCCCGTGTCCACCGTCGCCGCTGCGCCGGAAAAGGGCGGCGCCGTGGCTGCGACCGCCGGCGCCGTCGCCGGCAGGCTCTCTGGCGCCGCGGGCGGTGGCGTGGCCGACAAGTCGCAGGCCAGACCGAGCAGCAGCAAAGTCACCAGGGCCAGCGCCGGTTGCCCTTTGAACGGCGCCCTACTCATGCGCATTCTCCGGCCGCACGCCGAACGTACACTTGTGGACAGCTCACCCGCGGCTGATCATAGGGCCGAGCGGGCGGCCGCCGATCAGGTGCAGATGGAGATGGTAGACTTCCTGTCCACCATGGTCATTGCAGTTAATTATCAGCCGGTAGCCATCCTCGGCAATACCCTCTTGTTCCGCCAGGCGGCTGGCGACCAGCATCATGCGCCCGGCGACCGCCTGATCCTCATCGGTCAAATCGTTAACCGTTGGAATCTCCTTATTGGGCACGATTAGAATGTGTGTTGGCGCCGCGGGATTGATATCGCGAAAGGCCGTCACCAGATCATCCTGGTAGACGATGTCGGCGTCCATCTCGCCGTTGACTATCTTTGAGAATATTGTGGCCATCATACCTCCTCTTCTTCATGCAGTTCATTCCTATTGTAGATAAGGGCATCCCTTTTTCAAAAAGCGCCGCCGCTGCCGGGCAGGTTTCTCAACCATTTGCCGCCTGGCGTCTGAGTGGCCATAATCGAGTCAAACAGGGAGATTGTAATGGACGGACAACCTGTGGAGCAACGGCCTCTACGCAGCACCACGTCGACGATAGACATCTACATTAAGCTTGCACAATATCCCATCCTCG
>DATHSI010000268.1:0-8456 GCA_035464315.1 Candidatus Sulfomarinibacteraceae bacterium | reverse complement strand
GGCTGTCAAGTCGTTTTACATAATAACGACGTTAGAACCGCCTTGCCCGAGCAGCATCCGCTAGCCCGGTGCGCCAGCTGGCGCGTCTCGCGGCGCCTTGCTTCTATATATGTATGCGCTTTTGCGCTTGTGAGTTCGTCTCGGGGCTTTCTCCCCTGGCCTCTCGCCGGTCCCCCGACGAGCGAGTCACGAGTATACCCGCTCCCCCCGCCCTGTCAACCCTTTTTCCGTTGGAATGACATTAGAGGCACTTAGTCATTCAGGCTGAGGGGCCCTCAATTGATCCCGAGCAGCCTGCAGTTGCCTTTCCAGCGCTTGTCGCTCAGTGCCGCCGGGGACAGCACGCACCTCGAGCGCCCGGTGTACATCAAACAGCTGCAGGGCGTCCTCTCCGAAGCGATCGCTTACTTCTCTGAGGGCCGTAAGGTCCAGAGCATCGATCTCAACTCCTTTGCGCTCGGCGAGGCGCACTACCTGACCAACCATGCCGTGTGCCTCTCGAAATGGTACCCCCTTCTTCACCAGGTAGTCGGCCAGTTCGGTCGCCAACAGCCCGGGTTCTAGCTGCTCTGCCATGCGCTCCGGTTGTGGCTGCAGTGTGCGAATTGTGCCGGCCATGACCGGCAACACGAGCGACAACGTATCGAAAGCGTCGAACACCGGCTCCTTGTCTTCTTGAAGATCTTTGTCATATGCTGATGGCAACCCCTTCAACGTCATAAGCAAGCCCATCAGGTGTCCAGTGAGCCGTCCGGCCTTTCCTCGCGTCAGCTCCAGCGTATCCGGGTTCTTCTTTTGCGGCATAATGCTGGAGCCCGTGCTGTAGGCATCACTGAGGACAACGAAGCCGAACTCGGCGCTGCTAAACAAGATGAGCTGCTCCGCGAGCCTGCTCAGGTGTATACCCAGCACGGCCGCAGCGTAGACAAAGTCCAATGCGAAGTCGCGGTCGGCGACGCCGTCAATGCTATTGTCGCTGATGCGGGCAAAGCCAAGCTTGCGCGCCAGCGCCTCACGATCAATGGGATAAGCGGTACCGGCCAATGCGCCTGAGCCCAATGGCAGCACGGATGCGGCCTCACGCGCCTGTGCAAATCGATCGGCATCGCGGCACAGGGGCCAGAAGTGCGATAGCACCCAATGCCCCCAGGTCACCGGCTGGGCATGTTGCAAATGCGTGTACCCGGCCATTGGTATCGTCAGCCCACCTTCGGCGCGATCGACGAGAGCCTCCTGCAGGTCCGCAACGCGAGCCAGAAGCTGGCCCACAGCGCGCATCGTCCAGAGGCGAAAATCAGTGGCTACCTGATCATTTCGCGAGCGGCCTGTATGCAGCTTGCGGCCTGACGCGCCGATCAGCTCGGTAAGGCGCCGCTCAACCGCGGCGTGCACATCTTCGTCTCCCGGTTGGAATACAATTGTCCCCTCGTCAAATTCCCGCCGCACCTGTTCCAGGCCGTCGACAATGGCGGTTTGCTCGTCTGTCGAAAGGATCCCAATCTCCGCCAGCGCCTCTGCCCAGGCAATGCTGCCATCGATATCTTCCTGGTAGAGCCGCACGTCGAACGGGAGGCTGGCGTTAAAGCGATGCACCAGCGCGTCGGTTTCTTCGCTAAATCGACCACCCCACAACTTGCTCATTCTCCGTAGGTTTCCTTCGTCATGATCGATAATCAGCGTTGATAGTTACGTAGTCATGGCTGAGGTCACAGGTCCACACCGTGGCTTCGCCATCGCCATTCCCAAGTTGAAGACGAATGTTGATATCTTGCTCTGCGAAGATCGTGGCAGCCTCGGCTTCCTCATATGCCGTCGGCGTGCCCTCGCTGACCAACTGTAACTCGCGCCCGGATGGATTTGCCACCCACAATGCGGTCTCGCTCTGTTCGAAAGGGACCCCGGCGCGCCCTGCCGCGGCGAGAATCCGTCCCCAATTAGCATCGCTACCGGCTAAGGCTGTCTTTACCAGTGGTGAGGTGGCGATAGTGTTGGCGACCGCGTGGGCGTCTTCCTCGCTCCTGGCGCCATAAACCTCAATGGCAACAAATTTCGTTGCACCTTCGCCGTCGCGGACAATCATCTGAGCCAACTCGCGGCATACGTAGTTAACTGCTTCGCCCAGCGCTTCCCAACCGTGGTCATGGTCGATCAGCACGCCGCTCGCGCCATTACACAGGAGTAATACCGTGTCGTTGGTGCTGGTGTCCCCGTCCACACTGATGCGATTGAAACTCTGATTCACAGCGTCATCGAGTAATGGCTGCACAAGTTCTGCCGGTACGGACGCGTCAGTGGTGATAACCGCCAGCATGGTAGCCATATCCGGATGAATCATACCCGAGCCCTTGGCCACGCCGCCCACGTAAACGGTTTTGCCGCCGGCGGTCAAACGAACAGCAACCTCCTTGGGGTGTGTATCGGTGGTCATTATCGCCCGCGCCAGCGCTTCCCCCTGCTCGCCGCCAAGACGATTCGCCGCCGAGTCGATACCTGCATTTACTTTCGGCATCGGCAACTGAACGCCGATGACGCCGGTAGAGAGCACGAGCAGCTGCTCAGGGCGGCACCCCAGCGCAAATGCCGCATTTTGCTGCATTTGTCGCGCAGCCCACACTCCCGGCGCCCCGGTGCAGGCATTGGCGTTCCCGGCATTAGCCACGACACCACGGATCGCGTTGTTGTTCGCTTCAAGCGTTTCCCGGTCCAGGAGCACCGGCGCAGCGACAACGCGGTTTCGCGTGAAGACGCCGGCAGCCGAGCAGTCGCGGGGGGAGTAGAGCAAGGCCAGATCCAGGTCGCTCCCCGACTTGAGTCCGCACCTGGCAGCTCCGGCCAAAAATCCGGACGGCGTTGTCACGCCCCCTTCTGCAACAATTTCCATGAGTCCTCCACAGCATAGCCGAGGCAAGGTTGTGGGTGTCACCCTGCCCCGATCACTTTCATGCCTCAGTCTCGCTTGAAGATGGAGTAGTCCGGCGCAGCGTAGCGGGTGCGACCACCGTCGCTCACTTCCATCATCGCTTTCACCTTCATCTGCAAGCCGAACAGGTTAATGAATCCGGCAGCATCCCCCTGATCGTAGACATCTTCCTTGCCGAACGTTGCAAAATCCTCGCGATACAGGCTCTGACGGCTGTCACGACCCAGTACGATAATGTTTCCTTTGTAGAGCTTCAGTTTGACCCAACCGGTGACTGTTTCCTGCGTCTGGCTGATAAAGGCCTGTAGCGCTTCGCGCAAGGTGTGATACCATTTGCCAAAATAGACCAGCTCTGCGTATCTCAACGCTACTTGTTCCTTATAGTGCAACGTATCCCTGTCCAGGCATAGCGACTCCAGCTCGCGATGGGCAGCATATAGGATAGTACCGCCAGGCGTCTCGTAAACGCCACGCGATTTCATGCCCACAAGGCGATTCTCCACCAGGTCAATGCGCCCAACCCCGTGGCGCGCTCCCAATTCGTTCAGTTTGTCGATGAGGGTTCCCGGAGGAAGCGGAACTTCGTCAAGGGCTACAGGAACGCCCTTTTCAAAATCAATCCTCACCGTCTCCGCTTCATCGGGCGCGTCTTCAGGGGTTACCGTCCACTGATACATCTCAGCATCCGGCGTCTGCGCCGGATCTTCCAGAATACCGCCCTCATGCGACAGGTGCCACAGGTTGCGGTCCCGGCTGTATATCGATTTTTCGGTGTGGGTCACAGGAACATCATGCTTGCGGGCGTAGGCCAGCGCGTCTTCGCGTGAGCGAATGTCCCACTCGCGCCACGGTGCGATCACTTTCAGCGTAGGATTGAGCGCCTTGTACGTGAGCTCAAACCGAACCTGATCATTGCCCTTTCCTGTGCAGCCATGAGCAACCGCCTCTGCGCCTTCTGCTTCTGCAATGGATACCTGCCACTTGGCGATGAGTGGCCGGGCTACCGCCGTGCCCAGCAAATAGCGCCTCTCATATATGGCTCCCGCCTGCAACATCGGTATCAAGAAATCCTTGGAAAATTCGTGGCGCAGATCCTCAACGTAGACCTTGCTGGCGCCACTGGCAAGCGCCTTCTCCCGCAAGCCCTCTAGCTCGCCGGCGCCCTGCCCGATATCGGCGCAGAAGCAGATGACTTCTGCGCCATAATTCTCGCGCAACCAGGGCACGATTACGGAAGTATCCAGGCCGCCTGAGTAAGCCAGGACGACTTTATTTACGCTCGGTTTCGTCATGAATTCCTCCTTATTACTGTATTCGTGAGGGCTGTCGCTGCTTTCTGAACCGCAAGCAGCAACAGAGATTTTTGGTAGTCAGATTTGCGCAGAAACCGGGTCCAGTCAGTTCAAATGAAGGACGACGGCAGTTTCATCACAGTTGTCCCTTAGCGGGCATTGCTGGCAGTCATGCCAGACCTTCTCCGGAAAAAATGCCTTGTCGGTTACAACAAAGTCAAATTTCCGGAAGAAGTCGACTACTCGCGTAAGGGCAAACAGCGTCGGAATGCGCCGCGAGCGGGCCTCGCGCAGCAGCGCTTCCATCAGCCGTGTACCCACGCCGTGTCCCTGCGCGCCTTCAGAGACGGCTAGCGAGCGTACTTCCACGAGGCCCGACGTATAGCGCAGCAGCGACACGCAGCCCACCAGCTCGTCGCCGGTGCAGGCTACCAGCCAGTCACCGATGGTCTCGTACACAGATTTCGCTGAACGCGGCAAGAGCTGGCCCCTGCGCGCGTGATGATTGACCAGGCTGAGGATCGCGGGCACGTCAGCCTCGGTTGCGCGCCGCACCTCCAGTACTTCCGTTTTGGCAACAACGCTGTCCTGCCCGGCGACGCCTTCAGCTCTCATATGGAAGCCTCCACAGCACTTAGGGTTTCACCGAAGATGGTGACGCCTTCCTCGATTTCTTCGCGCGTAATCGTCAGTGGTGGACAGATACGGATCACGTCCTCGCCGGCATTGATGATCAGGAGCCCGCGCTGCCGCGCTTCAGACATCAGGCGCTTGACAGGCATCGAAAATTGCAGTCCAATCAGCAGACCCTGCCCGCGCACCTCGTCGATCAGCGAACTGTCTAGTTGTCGCAAGCAAAGCCGTAGATGCTCTCCTTTCTGACGCACATCGTCCAGGAATGCCGAATCGTTGACGCGGTCAAACACGACCTGTGCCGCTCGACACACCAGCGGGCCTGCGGCAAACGTGCTGCCGTGATCCCCGGGTTCCATGACCAGCGCAACGTCCTCTCGCACCAGCGTTGCGCCAATCGGCAAACCACCGGCCAATGGTTTAGCCAATGTCATGATGTCTGGCTCGACGTTGTAAGCCAGGTGCGCCCACAGATGGCCACTGCGACCAAGACCACATTGTACTTCGTCGAAAATCAATAGGGCGTCATGCTCGTCGCAGGAGGTGCGGAGCGTATTAAGAAAGTCAGAAGTCGCCGGATTCACGCCCCCTTCCCCCTGAATGGGCTCGACGATGACAGCACAGGTATTGCCGTCGATGAGACGCTCAGCCGCCTCCGAGTCGTTATATGGCGCGAAGGCCACGTGGGGAATCAACGGGCCAAACGGATCGCGGTATTTCGATTTGTAGGTTGCAGATAGCGCGCCCATCGTTCGGCCATGGAAGCTACCAGTGAAGGCGACGATCTTTGTCTTGTCGTCCCGTTCTGACACGCGGCGCGCATACTTGCGCGCAAACTTTAGCGCCGTTTCATTGGCCTCGCTCCCCGAGTTACAGAAAAAGACGCGGTCGGCAAAGGAACTCTGTACCAAGCGTTGCGCCAGTTCAACGTGCGGCGCCGTATGATAGAGATTGCTGACGTGCGTAAGCCGCGCCGCCTGTTCCGATACAACCTTCACCCATTGCGCATCGGCGTGACCCAGAGCGTTCACGGCGATACCCGCCATAAAATCGAGATAACGTCTCCCATCGTTATCGTAGAGGTAGACGCCTTGGCCACGTTCAAAGACGACTTCCGGCCGCGCGTAGGTCGGGACAAGGTAGCTCGCTTCATCGCGCACAACAGGATGTTCACTCATGCAAATCTCTCTCCTAAACAGTCAGCCGGCTTTGCGGTTCACATACTGCACCGGCTATTCCTAAGTGATAGTTGACACAAGCGTCGTGCCCGCGCCGTTGGCCAGGCCCTCTAGATTAACAATGCGCGCTTGCGGGACACCATTTTCCAGGGCGGCAAGGGCGGTCGTGACCTTCGGAATCATGCCGTCGCGAATGACGCCACCCTCGATCAACGTGCGCACCTGGTTGGCGGTCAGGCGTTGCAGAGGCTTCCCATTTTCGTCCAACACGGCGGGCACGTTGCTCACAAAACAAACAGTGGTCGCCTGAAGAGCAGCGGCAAGAGCCCCGGCCGCCTCATCGGCGTTCACGTTATACACCTGTTCGTTCGGCCCCAGGGAAATGGGAGATATCACGGGAATTACCCCCGACTGAAGCAAGGGGCGCAACACCCGATCATTGACTTCCACGATTTCCCCAACCAGCCCCAGATCAACGTGATCATGTGCCTTTTTAGCGCAACGCAGCAGGCCACCATCGACGCCGCTAATCCCGACGGCAGTGACGCCCGCAGCCAGAAGGGCGGTCACGATCAGCTTGTTCGTGTGCCCAGAAAGCACCATCTGCGCTACTTCCAGTGACGCGGCGTCAGTGACACGCAACCCGTCAACCATGACCGGCTCGATTCCGAGCCGGGCCTGCATTTGGGCAATTGCCTGCCCGCCGCCGTGAACCAGGATCACTTGCTCGGATAGAGTCGCCACCATCCTGCCGAGCGCCGCCCGGAACTCGGGATCGGCGAGTTCATTCCCCCCAATCTTCAGTACCAACATGAGTCAGGATCTCCGTGTGCGATGCACCATCAGCATAATGCCGTCGTCTCTTCAAAGCCAAACATTACATTCATGTTCTGCACCGCCTGTCCAGCCGCACCCTTCAGCAAATTGTCTATAGCCGCCGTAACAATTAGCCTATCGCCGGCAAACGTCAGGGCCAGGGCGCAGCGGTTGCTGTGGTTTACATGCTCCAAAGTCGCCAGATTGCCCGCCGGCAGCAGCTGCACAAACGGCTCATCACCATAGACCTCATCGTAAAGAGCGCTGATGGTCGATTCTTCCCACCCCGTGGCCACGGGTGCGTAAACGGTTGAGAGTATACCGCGGGGAACGGGAAGCAGATGGGGCGAGAAGATCAACTCGGGTGCGTCCTCCTGCCAGAAGCGAAATCCCTGTTCGATTTCGGGCAGATGACGATGGGAGCGACCTATCTTATAGGGGCTGAAATTGTTGGCCACTTCCACAAAATGTGTGTGCTGGCGGGGAGCGCGCCCGGCCCCGGACACGCCCGACTTACTGTCGGCAATAACCGTCCCGTTGATGGCTCCGGCGGATAGCATTGGCTGCAGAGCAAGCAGAATACTGGTGGGATAACATCCAGGATTTGCCACGAGTCGCGCTGCGGGCAACTGCTCGCGTACGAATTCCGTAAGGCCGTAGACGGCTTCCGCAAGCAGCTCCGGCGCAGGATGCTCAGTATGATACCAGGCTTTGTATGTGGCTTCATCGCGCAGGCGAAAGTCAGCGCTAAGATCAATAACACGCGCGCCGGCATTCAGGGCGGCAACAGCCACAGGCGCGGATACACCATGGGGCAGACACAAAAAGACAACATCCACCTGACCGAGCGACGCGTCATCGACAGGCGTCAGTTTCAGAGCCGGTCCTGACGCGTACAGTTCATCCAGGCGCGCGCCGGCGTTCGATTCTGAGGTGTTAAATACCAGCTCCACAGACGGATGCCGCTGTAGAATTTTCACCAGTTCAAAACCGGTATAACCGGTCGCGCCAACGATACCCGCGCGAATCATAAGTCTTTTCTCCTGACAACAAAAAACCCGCCAGACTCGTTTAGGTCTGGCGGGTTACGATCTACCCTGAAGGTTTACGTCAGTACAGCCTAAGCAACCCGAAATGCCAGACCCGAGGTCTGGCGAGGACGCAAACGGCGCTCGCGGGGCAGGTGATCAAAACTGACGTAAAGCATAGGCAACATGGTAACAGATAATGAATAATTGTCAACCAAAATTATTGCTTCAAGTCGCGATCCGCTCGCTCCTGGATTCATCGCGGGCCGCCTGACCGGGTCAGATGACCGGGTCATCTGACCTAGAGAAAATGGGACACCTGACACTTATGCTCGCCGGCTCAGGCGGGTATCCTGATGAGTGTAACAGTGAACCCGTCATCAACGGCATTTTTGAAACTCAGGACATAGGACATAAGGAAAGGACAGGAGATAGTTCCATGCAATATATCACTTCGCGCAAAGGTCAGGTTATTCAAGACCCACCGTTCGTGCACAAACTGCTCAACGACCGCCGCTTCTCGGTGCTCTGGCTCGTGCTGCGCATCTGGTTGGGCATCCAGTGGGTGGAAGCCGCACTGGGTAAAATC
>DATHSI010000267.1:0-23167 GCA_035464315.1 Candidatus Sulfomarinibacteraceae bacterium | reverse complement strand
AGTCAACCACCGCGAGCCTGCCATCAATGGCCTGGACGCCGAAACGGTAGAAGCAGCCGCCATGCGCGTGCCTGCCCTGCTGCGCTCGCGCGAGCGCGCCGTCACCGAAGCCGACTTCGAGTTCCTGACCCGGCAGGCGCTGCGCGACACCGGCTGGGACCGGCATCGCGTCAAATGCCTGCAACCCCGGCCCTCGCGCGAAAGCCGCGTCATTCCCGGCCAGATTTACGTACTCATCATTCCCCACATCGCCGACGCCGAGCGGCTCTTGCGCCCCACCCAGGAGGACCTGGAACTAAAGCGGGACGAAACGTACGAGCGACTCGTCGCCTACCTGAACCAGCGACGGCTGCTCACGTCACGCCTGGACATTCGCGAGCCGGTCTACCACTGGGTCGCCGTGCGCGCCGCGGTGCGCGCCGACGCCAGCACCAACCACGCGCGCGTGGAAGATGCCGTGCTGGACCGTCTGTACCGCTTCCTGAACCCGCTCGTCGGCGGGCCGGACGGCAAAGGCTGGCCCTTTGGCCGCAACCTGGTCATCTCCGACGTCTACCAGGCCCTACAGGGCGTGCCCGGCGTGGAGTTCCTGTCCAAAGTTGAGATATTTGTGACCACCGCCGGCGACGGGCCGCGCGGCGAAGCGGTGGAAACAGTCGATGTCGTAGGGCATGGCACCATTGCCTCCGGCATCCATGAAGTTATATTCGCCTGAGGCTCTTCGTAGCCCGGCCAATCAATGTGAGAAATGGGATGTCTCCAATGCAACTAATGTGGTAAAAGCAAACCCTGAAGACATCCGATTTCTTAAGAGACACAGACTCAGACAATGGCAGAAACGGTCAGACATCAACTAAAGATAAGTGGTCCCCAGATGTCCACAACTTTCGTCGTCCCCCAGGGAAAGACGACCATCGGGCGCCACGCAGACAACGACCTCAACTTCATCCACCCGCTGGTCTCCCGCCATCACGCGCAGCTCGAATGCGAGGGCAATACGTGCACCATCGTGGACCTGGGCAGCACGCACGGCACCAACGTCAACCGCCAGATGATCGAGCCCGACACGCCAATCCGCCTGGAACCCAGCGACGTCATCGAAATCGGCGCCTTCTGGATGCTCTACGAGCGCATCGACCTGGGCCCACCGCCGGCGCCCGCTGCGCCGCCCGAAACCGAGTCGCCGCAACAACCCGGCGAGGAATCAGACGCGCCGCCAGAGCCCGCGCCCCTGGGCGAGGCAGAAGAAGGCTGGGATAGCTGGGAGGGCTGGGACGTCGATCTGGACGCACCCCCCGCAAGCGCCATGGATGCGCCGGACGATTGGGAGGCCACGGCCATTATTTCTCCCTCGGCGATGGGACCTGCTGCGCCCCCGCCGCGCCGGCCCCGCCGCCCGCCGGCAAACGGGCACGGGAACGACGACTACACGCCGCCGCCCGGCCTCAGCCTCAGCCACAGCAACTATATCAAGTACCTGCCCGACATCTACTGGGGCAACGGCAACGACTTCATTATCCGTTTCCTGGCGCTCTTGGAGTCGATCCTCGCTCCCATCAAGTGGAACGTAGACAATTTCGACCTTTTTCTGGATCCGCGCACCGCCCCGGCAGACTTTCTACCCTGGCTCGCCGGCTGGTTCGACCTGGCTTTCGACGAATCGTGGAGCGAAGAGAGCCGGCGCGCGCTGCTGGCCGACGCGCACAAGATTTATAGCCGCCGCGGCACTGTGTGGGCCCTTCGCCACCTTCTGGAAATCTACACGGGCAAAACGCCAGAAATAGATGACACAAGCCCCGGTCTGGATCCGTTCACCTTCCTCGTCAGAATTCCCCTGCCCGAGCGGCAGGTGAATCGCACCGTCATCGAGCGGCTCATCGACGCCAACAAGCCGGCGCATACCAGCTATCAACTACTATTCCAGGAATAAGCTAACCACACGAGTGATACGTGACTAATCTTATCGGACGGCGACTCTCCCATTATCATCTCAGAGCTCTGCTGGCGCAGACGCCGTTTGGCGCCGTATACCAGGCGCTGGACCTGGAGACGCAGAAGCTGGTGACCCTCAAGGTCATGTCCGAGGAGTTGAGCGAAAAGGCTGAGTTCCGTCGCCAGTTCGTGCAGGAAATACAGCGGCTGCCCCGCCTGGAACATCCCGCCATCCTGCCCATCGAGGAAGTAGGGCTGGATGTGGAGCACGAAGCCCTCTTTCTGGTCACCGACCACGTCGTGGGTCACACGCTGGAAGACCTCCTGCAAGATCTGGAACGCCAGGATAAAAAACTGCCCTTACGCGTGGCCCTCCTCGCCGTGGCGCAGATCGCCGCCGCTCTGGACTATGCCCACCGCCAGAGCGTCTTACACCGCGATCTACAACCTGGGGTCATCCTCGTGCGCAGCGAGAGCGACCGCCGCGATCTGTCCACCTTGCCCCAACGCCTCATCGTGACCGACTTTGGCCTTGCGGCCCTGCTGGAAGCGGTCCACGAGCCAGACGCCGGCTCACTGCCCTACCAGTCCCCCGAGCAATGTCGCGGGCTGGAACTGGACGGGCGCTCCGATCTCTTTTCCCTGGGCGTCCTGCTCTACCGCCTGATTACGGGCCGCCTGCCCTACGAATTTTCTTCGCGTCAGGAAGGCATGCGCGTCCACGCTCAGGAAACGCCGCCGCCTCCGGGCGAGTCGCGGCCCGCTTTGCCGCCCGCCGTGGAGGAGCTGCTGCAGCGCGCCATCGCCCCGCAACCCGCCGCCCGTTTCGCCACCGGCGCCGAAATGGCCGCCGAGCTACGCGAAGTAGCCGGCGCGCTGCCTCAGGAAGCGGGCGCGGAGTTTGACGCCGAAGACGATGATGACGTAGATACCCAGGTTTTGCCCGGCGCCGCCGCGATGCAATGGAGCACGCGCGAAGATCAGATTACGATTACGCAGGACGTGCCCCGCGCGCTGGACCGCCGCATCATCACCATCGGGCGCAGCAGCAACAACGACATCGTCCTCGAAGCGCTGGCTGTGACCCGCCGCCACGCCCAATTGGAGCGCACATCAGATGGCTGGCAGGTGCGCGACCTGGGCAGCAAGAACGGCACCTATCTGGACGGCGCGCCGTTGCTGCCCGACATACCCGTCATCTGGCACGCCCACCAGACGCTGCGCATCGGCCCCTATTTCTTGCAACTGAAACCCGGCCGCGGCTTTGCCTACGAGAGCGAAGCGCTACACGTGCAGCTCTCACCGGACGAAATCACCGCTGTGCCAGGCCAGACGCGCCGCATTCAGGCCAACGTGGTCAACCAGAGCGAAGAAGTCCAGTCGGTATCGCTAGCCATCGAACGGCTGCCGGCCGGCTGGCTCACGCTTCCCGATGAACCGCTCTCTCTGAAACCTGGAGAGCGGGCCTCGCTGCCTCTCACCCTACAAATCCCATCAAACGGGCAGGCCCCGCCAGGGAGTACCCACTACCTCCTCGTGGCTCAGCTCCTGTCGGATAACCCGCAGCGAATGACCGTCACAGGCACGTTGCACGTCGAGCCGCCTCAGGAAACGTTCTCCCTGACCTACGAACCGGTACACCTGATGGGTGAGACGGCCCAACGTTTGCTGATTCACAACGAGGGCACACAGAAACAAACCTTCACCATCACTTCCTCCCGCAGCGACCACTTGCTGAAGTTCGCCCGTTGGGAGAAACAGGCGCCGCCGGAGACACGGCAAGCGGCGTCGCCAGCGCGGCGTCGTTCGTCTGGCGGCGGTTCGCGCTTCGGCGCCCTGACCAGGTTGCCGGCCGTGCGCCGCCTCGTCTACGCGCCCCGCGGTCTGATGCGGCGCGCGCTCCGCATTCCGCGATATGCTCTGGAGCGCATTACGCCCGGTCTGGGCCGTCTGATCAACACGAGAGGTCTGGAGCAACGCGCGGCTGGCGTCTCCATGCGCCGGTCGCCTGACTCGCAGCCCGCGGATGAACGCCAGCCGGCGGCATCAGACCCACAGCCTGAGCGATTGTCTGATCGTTATGAGAAGGTCGCGTTCCCCCATCGCCTGCAAACCAACCTTACCGTCGAACCGGGTCAGGAGGGCCTTCTTTACCTGTCCGCCGAGCCGCGCCAGAAAGCTCTGGTGGGCCGCGGCGCACAAACGTTGCCCTATGAAATAGAAGTCAGCAACGAAAGCGGCGTCCGCAAATCGGTTACGGCAGAAGTAGAAAGCCGCCCACGCGTCCGCTCGCGGTTGCCGGTTGCCGCGCTTGCCGTGTTGTTGTTGTTTTTGGCCCTGGCATGTACACTTATTTATCTCTCATCAGCCAACCAAACCCTGGCGGCAATACTGACATCGCCAATGGACCTAGACAACGACGGACTCTCCAACATGGCCGAGGTCTATGTGTACGGCACAGATCCCAACAATCCCGACACCGATGGGGACGGTGTTGCCGACGGGGATGAGATCGAACTGGGGCTGGATCCTCTCTCACCAGACACCGATGGCGACGGCCTTTCAGATGGGCTCGAGCTGGAGCTGGGCACCGATCCGCTGCGCGCGGACACCGACGGCGATGGTCTCTCCGACGGGCTAGAAGTGCACGAGTTGGGCACCGATCCGTTGGTGCCCGACACAGAGCGGGCCTGGGCGGCAGCCACGCCAACCCCACGCCCGACGCCCAGCCCAACGCCTACGCCCGATGAACCGGACGAAGCCGGCGTCGCACCGCAGGCCACCCCCACCTCAACGGTCCAGCAGCTCGTCTTACAGAGCCAGCCAGAGCACGATGGTTACATAGGTTACGAGGCGGATAATCGGGGTATTTCCGTGGCCGACGGCGCCGAATTGTGGCTCGGCGATGGTGCGCGTAATGACCGCCAGTTCAAGACCATCGTCAGTTTCGACACCTCTCCTCTGGCCAGCGACGCCCAGATCGAGAGCGTCCGGCTGCGCCTGCAACGCAGCAGTAGCACCGGCTCTCCCTATGACCTGGGGCAGATTCACGTAGACATCGCGCCGCCCCTGGGATTCAGCGACAACCCTACTCTACAAACAGACGACTTTGTCGCCCTCCCGGCGCTCGCCAACGCCACAGTGCTCGGCGCCACAACTACAGCGGGCGACTGGGCTGAGAGCACCCTGAACGAGGAAGCATTCGCCGCCCTGAATCGGCGCGGAATCACCCAATTCCGCCTCTACTTCACACTGCCCAACAACGCCAACGGCAATGATGACATACTCCGTTTCCACAGCGGTGACCATGACGACGAGGATAGCAGACCACAGTTGATCATTTCTTACAGCGATCCCTGACCGGGACTTTGCCAGGCTCCTGTTCGGCGGGGCTGCCGAACACAGCAGGAACCAGAGCACATAAAATGAGTTATCTTACGGGGCAACAGATAGAGCAATATCAGGTCGAAGCGCTCCTCGGAGAGGGAGGCATGGGCGCCGTTTATCGCGCCTTCGACCGGCGACTGCAGCGCAACGTGGCGCTGAAGCTGATGCATGCCCAACTGGCGCAGAAACCTGCCTTCCGCCACCGCTTCTCACAAGAAGCCCAGGCGGTGATGTCCTTCAACTGCCCCGCCATCATCACCATCCACCACTTTAGCGCCCATGAGGAACGGCCCTACCTCGCCATGGAGTACGTTGCCGGAGGCAGCCTTGCCGATTACCTGCAACAACTCAAGTGGTCGGGACAACAATTCCCCCTCACAGAAGCGCTGACCATCGTCGCCCAGGTCGCCGAAGGGCTTTCCTACGCCCACCACCGCGGTCTCGTCCACCGCGACATCAAGCCGGGCAACATCCTGCTGCGACGCCGCGACGGTTACACCGGACCGGTGGAGCAGGCCATCATCAGCGATTTCGGCCTGGCCATTCAGACCCAGAAGGGAGATGACGAAGACGTTTCTACCAATCCGTTCATGGGTTCCCTACCCTATATGTCACCGGAGCAGTGCTCAAATCAGTCGCTGGACGGGCGCTCGGACATCTATTCCCTGGGCATCGTGCTGTACCACCTGGTCACCGGACAGCTCCCCTTCAAGATAGACGCGCCAGCCGACGTGATCAAACACCTTAACGAACAGCCGTTGCCCCCGGCCCTGCTCAACCCCGACATCCCCGAGGCCGTAGAGTCGCTGATTCTGAAAGCGCTGGCCAAAGAGCCTGAAGAACGGTTCCAGACCGGCGCCGAAGTGGCCCACGCCGCGCGACAGGCCCTAGGCAGCGTGGCGCAGCAATCACAACAAGATTTGCGCGCCGACTACCCCGTCACGCAATGGGTTGACGAACAGTGGATCGCGCGCATCGACGTCGCCAACCGCGTAGACGTACACCAGACCTGGACTTCCGAAGGTCAACACCGCCTCTTCATCACCCACCAGTGGGAACCATCACAGATCGCCGATCTCAACGCCGAAACGATAACCATTGGCCGGGCTCCGGACAACGACGTCGTCCTTGAAGATGGAGCCGTCTCTGCGCATCACGCCGTGCTCAGCCGCAATGCACAGGAAGGGTGGCTCGTCAAGGATCTGGGCAGCACCAACGGCTCTTTCCTGGACAACCATCGGCTGCCCTATGATGAAGAGGTCACCTGGAACGACGAACAGACGCTGCGTATCGGCCCCTACTTCCTCAAGTGGCAGGCCTTTCACTCCCACGCCAGCGTTCCGGCGGCGCGCGACGGGGACCACGACAGCCACGAGCCGGACCCGGATGCCTTCCACGACAACGGCGACAACCGCAATGGCAACAGAAACGCGCCCCTGATGGCGGCAGCTGCAGGCGCCGGTCTGGCTGCGGACCCGGCGCCGGCATTGTCCCCGCCCAATGGGGACAAAGACACCGGTGCGCCCGCACCCGCAGATATGGCTCCCAGCGGCGACGGCACGCTGGCTCTGGCGCTCACGCCCCAACAGGTAGAAGTGGAACCCGGCGGCGAAGTGGTCGTGCAAATCACGATCCTCAACCAGGGGGTGACGGTCGAGGATGTGCAGGTGCGCGTGGAGCAACAGGGCATCGCTTCCAGCTGGATCAGGGTAAACAACGGCGCCATAAAGCTCATGCCCGATGAGGCGAAGTCGCTCACGCTGACCATAGCGCCGCCCCACGGCAGCACTATTGAGGCCGGACAGCACACGTTCCAGGTGCTGGTGACCACATCACGCGGCGAGCACGCTTCCATCGAGGGTAGCGTGTTGGTCGACCGCTGGGAAGACGATCTCGTGGAGATGCACCCCCGCAAGCTACAGGAGGGCATCGACGCCCGCGTCAGCATTCATAATCGCGGCAACTTCGAAAATCGCTACCAGCTTGTGGGCATCGACGACGCCGACGCCCTTGAATTTGAGTTCGACCAACCGCGAAACGTCTCTCGCACCGATATCACTGAAGATGGACTGTGGATATCCGTGCCCAGCGAAGAAGAAGCGCGGATACCGTTCACTGTTGGCGCCAAGAAACGCCCCTGGCTACGCGCCCCTACCATTCCTTACCCCTTCCAGATACGAGTGCGCAGCGAGACCAGCGATTGGCGGGCGCTAGACGGACAACTTTCCGTACAGCCACGCATCTCACGGCGCACCCTCCTCCTGTTTCTCCTCTTGCTGCTGGGCGTGGCCCTGCTCGGCTTTCTGGGCTACCGTGAGATTCAGGCCCGCAATGAAGCGGAGATGCAGCGCGTGCAGGCCACCAGCGACGCCATCCAGGCCACCGCTGACTCCTTGCATGCCACCCGCGACGCGCTGCAGAGCAGCGCAGACCTGGCGTTGTCCGAAGCGGAAGCAATCGAAGCCACCGCCGCTGCCATTGAAGCGGAAGATCCTGAGCGGGCGACGGAACTGCGCGCCACGGCAGCAGCCATGCGCGAGGAAGCCAGCGCCGTAGAGGCCACGATTCAGGCGTTACAGGGCCAGCTGAACAGCACGGAAGAAGAACTCGCCGACGCCAGAGCGCAGGCCAACGTCACGCCCACACCACCGCCGCCGCCTGTTGACATTACGCTCGACAACCTCAGCGTGCCCGAAAACAGCGGCATCGGCGCCACTGTTGGCGTCTTTACCGCCATTACCGCCGCGGAGAGCAGCAACCCTGGAAATGGAGTGGCAGCCGGCAACGAACCGGGCGGCGATCACCGTTTCATGGTTTTGAGCAAGGGACAGAGCAGCCCCGCCCTGCAAAGTGGTCCGCGCATCACCTTTAACCTCGTGTCGGGCGACGGGGACGACGACAATGACGCCTTTTTCATAGAAGAGGCCACGCTCAAGACGGCCGTCGACTTCGACTATGAAACCCAGAACAGCTACAGCATCAGGGTCATGGCCGACAATGGCATGGGCGGTGAGTTTGAGAAACCGTTTACCATCGCCGTCGAGGACGAGGACGATACGCCCACCCTGAGCATCTCCGACGTGGAGGTCGACGAAGGCGCCGGCGCGGCAACGCTCACCGTCGAGATGGAGAACGACACCCAATCGGAGGTCTCCGTCCAATTCGCGACCTCTGACGGCTCGGCGAGAGCCGGCTCGGATTTTGAAGCGACGGATGGCGAACTGGTCTGGCCCCCCAACGATTCAAGTCCCAAGACCATCGAGGTCACCATCATCGATGACGACCTCGACGAAGAGGACGAAACCTTCCGCGTGGATCTTTCCCGGCCGCAAAGTGCTATCATCAGCGCCTCGTCGGCCACCGTGACCATAATCGATGACGACGACACACCGACACTCGCTGCTTCCAACGTGACCGTAGATGAAGGAGACGGCGAAGCCACGGTCGTCGTAGAAATGGACGGTCTCAGCAGCCGCGAAGTCACCGTTAACTACGCAACCTCCGATGGCAGCGCCACGGATGGAGAGGACTATACCGGCGCCAGCGGCACCCTCAGGTGGCAGTCTGGCGAAGACGGCGAGAAAAGTTTCACCGTCTCCATCACAGACGATGATATTGCCGAGGACGACGAAACGATCAGGGTCACCCTGAGCGCGCCGGCCAACGCCATTATCGACCAGGGCTCGGCAACAATAACCATCACGGACAACGACGAGTTGCCTACCCTGGCCATTCAGGACACAGGTCCCGTGCAAGAAGGCGGCGAAGCGGCCATCACCGTGCAGATGACAGGCCGCAGCAGCTCCCCGGTCTCCGTCCAATACGCCACGGCAGACGGCACGGCGCGCGCCGGGGCCGATTATCAGGCTACCAGCGGCACGCTTACCTGGGCGGCGGGTGAGACCGGCGCGAAATTCATCCAGGTGCCAATTATCCCCGACGAGATTTACGAATCCCCCGACGAGACGTTCCAGGTCATCCTCTCCAACCCTGAGGGGGCCACCATCGAGCGGGACACTGCCACGTTTACCATCACCGACGACGACGAGAAGCCCCGCCTGGAAATTATGGACGCCACCGTGAACGAGAGCGATGGCGTGGCCGTGGTCACCGTCAGGATGATGGGCGCCAGCAGCCAGGCCATCACCGTCGACTACGCCACCGGCGGCGGCACCGCCACGGCCGGCGCCGATTACGAGGCCACGTCTTCTCCACCGGCCCTGACCTGGCTGCCCGAAGAGCAAGACGCCACGCGCGAGATTCAGATCAACATCCTTGACGACGACATCGACGAAGGAAACTCGGAATTTTTCGAAGTCGTGCTCTCCCTCAGCCACGACAACGCTACGATTAGCGACGGCGTCGCCCGCGTGACCATCATCGACGACGACGAGGCCGGCTTCAACACGTCTCCGGCAACGCTCTCCGTCATAGAAGGCGAAGACGAAGAAACCTTCACCATTCGCCTGTTGAGCGAACCGATGGCCTCCGTCACCGTTCCCATTTCGGTCAATTCTCAATGCATCGCGCCGGAGGAAATCGTACTTGACGACAGCAACTGGCGAAACGGCGTGCAGGTCCCCATTTCGGCCTTCGACGACGACATCGACGACGGCGATAGAAACTGTTCCTTCAGCTTCGGCAATCCTTCCAGCGACGACGAGTATTACGATGCCCTGTCTGCCTCCGACGTTGGCAGCCTCAGCGTTACCGCCGTCGACGACGACACAGCGGGCGTTAGCGTCGACCCGCTGTCGCTGACCGTGAGCGAACCGGACGGCGTCGATTTCTTTACCATCGTCCTGGACAGTGAACCGCTGGATACTGTGACCATTCCCCTCGTCAGCTCGGATCCGAGCGAGTGCGAGGTCGTTTCGTCCGTCCAGATCGAACCGCAGAACTGGAACAGCGGCGTAGAAGTAGAGGTCAGGGCCGTAGACGACTTTGTGGACGACGGCGACCAGCCCTGCACGGTTGAAACCCGTGGCCCTCAGAGCAGCGGCGATCCCAAATATGATGCGTTCGGTCGCAATGACGTAGAAGACGTGCAGGTCACCGTTCTGGACGACGACGAGGCCGGTATCATCGTCGAACCCACGGCAGTGACAATCAGCGAGACGTTCGGCGCGCACACCGCCACTGTCGCTATCAGCCTCACCAGCCAGCCCGAGGCGCGCATTACCATTCCCCTGACCCCCCAGGTGGGC
The DNA here is from genome assembly GCA_035464315.1 of Candidatus Sulfomarinibacteraceae bacterium. Classification (GTDB taxonomy): domain Bacteria; phylum Chloroflexota; class Anaerolineae; order Promineifilales; family Promineifilaceae; genus JAAYYY01. Next base: position 12,641 of record DATHSI010000267.1, on the reverse strand, counting down.
AGCGACGGACACTTCCAATGCGAGGTGCAGCCCGACTCCGTCGACATACGGCCGCAGGATTGGCCGGAACTACTTGAATTCACCATCGTGGCCATCGACGACAGGCGCAACGACGGCGACCAACTCTGTCCCATCACTGTGGGGCCGGCCGAGGCCGGTACGGCAGGCGACAACAATTACGACGGCATGCAGGTCGACGGGGTAACCGTCACCGTGCAGGATGACGACGAGCCCGGCGTGTTGATCGTGGCCGAGGATGTCAGCGTGGAAGAAGGCGGTGACGGCGACACCTACACCATTGAGCTGGCCACTGAGCCCAAAGACATGGTCACGGTCGTCATCACCCCCGATGGCCAGCTTGACCTTGGCTCCGGTGTAGGAATATCCCGCACCTTCCAATTCAATTCGGTGGACTGGGACGATGCAGTAACCATCAACGTCCAGGCCTACGACGACGACATTGACGAAGACGAGACACATAGCGGCGTCATCACACACACCGTCTCCAGCAACGATCCTGATTATGACGGTTCCGGCGCGACCTACTTCCCGTCAAACACCGTCTCCGTCGCCATCACCGATAACGACGTGTCCGCCGTTATCATCACCGCGCCCGGCGAGACGCGCGTATTCGAGTCAGGCGCCACCGCGACCTACACCATCACCCTCGCCACCATTCCCTTCCACGACGTAGACGTCGTGGCCACGCCCCATGAGGATTTGGATCTGGGGAATGGCTTCGGCGAACCATATACCACCACCGTGGCGCCCGCCGACTGGCAGACGCCGCACGTGCTCACAATATCTGCACAGGATGACGACGTCTTTGAACTGGATGAAGTCGTGCAGATTACACACAGCAGCGCCAGCGACGATCCCAAGTACCAGGGGCTGACCATCGACGATCTAGACGTCATCATCGTAGACGACGACGATCCGCCCATTTTGGCATCCAGCTCCATCACTGTCACCGAACAACCCGGCGGCGTGCAGGCCACCATGACCGTCACACCCACGGGCGAGACCGTCGTGCCCTTCAGCGTAGACTACGCGACGGTCGACGGCACAGCAACAGCGGGCGACGACGACTATGTCGCCGTCTCCACAACGACCCTGCAGTGGCCGGCCGGCGACACCGACCCCAAACAGATCCAGATTGAGGTCCTCGACGACAACGTATACGAAGGCGAATCCGAATACTTCCTGGTGGAATTCAGCAATCCCATCAGCGCCACCATGCCCACCACGCAGTACACGGTAACCATCCTCGACGATGACGAGCCGCCGGAGATAACGTTCACCGACCCTGCTTTCCCCGAGGGCGACAACAGCCACCAGGATCACGATGTTACCCTCCAACTCGTGGGCAGCAGCAGCCAGGCGGTAGAAGTCTGTTACTCCACGGAAGATGATACAGCAGTCTCCTCGCCGCCGTCGGAGCGAGACTATCAAAGCATCGACCCTGGTTCGGAGAACTGCGTCGAATGGCAGCCGGAGGAAAGCGGAGAGCGCACTTTCACAGTCAGGATCTACGGCGACACAGAAGACGAAGGGCTCTACGAACAGTTCTTCATCAACCTGGAACTGACCGACGAGGAGACCGCGTCTCTGCCCAATGACCAAATCACCGTCACCATCATTGACGACGACGCGGGCACGGTAACCATAAAGCCCTCCACGCTCAACCTGGATGAGGGCCAGTCCGACAGCTACGTGCTCGAACTGGACCGCCCGCTGGACGTCGGCGTCACCGCCACCTTCAACATTACGCCGGACGGTCAGCTCAAGCTCGACGGCAATCCCGCCGGTCAGGCTATCTCCCTCGACGTTACTTCCGTCGATGGCGTCGAAATCGAGATCGACGTCGAGGCTGTCGATGATAACGTGGTGCAGGGTTCTCGCACGGTGACCGTGACACACAGCGCAGTCAGCTCCGACGGCACCTACACGCAACAATATGACTTTTCGCCGTCAGACGCCGAGCTTGACGTCAACATAGCGGACAATGACAGCGCTGGCGTCATCCTCTCAACGCAACTGATAACCGCCACTGAAGGCAACACAACGAGCTATGAGCTTGTACTGGCAAGCGAGCCGGCCAATGACGTCACAGTCACCGCCGTGATCACGGAGCAGCTCGATCTGGGCGCTGGCCCGGGGAACCCGCAGAATTTCACCTTTACGCCCGAAAACTGGTCGGATCCCCAGACAGTCTCTGTCGAACCCGTAGCCGACGATATTTACGAAGGTGGGCTACACACCGCGCTGATCGAGCATGGCGTGGCGAGCTCGGATGCCAACTATGACGAAATTTCCGTTCCTGACGTTCAGGTTGCCATCCACGACGCCGACTCGCTGCCGATGCTTAGCCCCGCTTCCGCCCTTGTCGAAGTCACCGAAGGCGTTGATGAAAATGCCATTATCGAGGTCACTATCAGTCACGCCAGCGCATTCCCAGTCAGCGTCGATTACGAGACATTGTATACGGGCACTGCTTTTCCGGGCACAGACTACATACACACGAGTGGCACTCTCACCTGGAGTCCTGAGGATACGGCGCCGAAGACGATAGAGATACCTATCGTGGACGACGATGTCGTAGAGAGCACGGAGTCTTTCCTGGTTCAATTCAGCAATCTCCAGAACGCCACTATGATCCAGGGCTTCGTAACCGTCTCTATACTCGACGACGACGCCTCCGGCGCGCTGCCGCCATCCGGCGACTCGGAGATGGTGCAAGAAGAGCGCGAGCCGCGCGGTCGCAGCGGCGGCCTTGCGGCGCTCTTGGCCGTCTTCGCGCTGGCCCTGCCGCCCGGCCGGCGGCGCTCCCGCCGCTTCATCCCCCTCCTCGTGCTGGGACTGCTCCTGTTGTCCCACGGCCCGGCCCTGGCGCAATCAGACCGATTACAACCGCTTGTCAACCATGTGGAGAGCAATCCCGGTTCTTCGGCCATGGAGCTTGCCATCTACTTCACCTTGCAGGGAACAGCGCCGCCCCCCGGCGAAGTGCAAAACGCCGCGCTTTTGATGGAAGACGGAAGTCGCCACGAAGCGCGTGTGGAGAAGCCTCCCTTCTATGTGGCCCTGATGATGGACACCAGCGGCAGCATGACCGGGACGATGGACATCATGCGCCAGTCGGCCGGCGACCTGATCGAAGCCGCGCCGCCGGAAACGTCCTTCGCCGTCATCGAGTTCAACGAAGCGATTCGCCTCGTGCAACCCTTCACGCTTGATCGCCAGGAGGCGCTGGCTGCCGTGGAGAGCCTGGAAATAAGCGACCAGGGCACTTGTCTTTACGACGCCGCCCATACCGCGGTGCAATCTCTGGAACAGCTGGCGCGAGACGCGCCGCGACGCGCGCTGGTCCTCTTCAGCGACGGCCGCGACGAAACGTTCGCCGGCCCCTGCAGCCAGAACACGCTGGAGCAGGTCACCGCGCTGGCAGAAGCGCGTGACGTCCCTGTACCTATACACACGGTGGCCCTGTCCGGCGGCGGCGTCCCCAACATGGCAGACTTGCAGCGCATTGCCGACGCCAGCAACGGGCGATTGGTGACGCGCCCAACCCTCCCCGACTTCACCTCCCAACTGGCCGACGAAATCACGCGGCAGTGGCTGGCGCGCGTCGAAACCTACCCGCAGCAGGGGTACCAGCGCGCCGCGCTTCTGCTCTCGGCAGACCAGACCGGCGCTCTGCCGCCCGCGCCCGTCACCTTCTCGGCGCAACGCGGCTATGAGGGGCCGCCACAACCGACGCCGATTCTCATTCGCGACTTTGCGTACAACGAGATCACGGACCGTTTCCTGTTCGACGTGGCGCTCGCCGATCACCGGCAGATACAGGCGCTTGACGTCACCGTCACCGATCTGCGCACCAACGTACGGACAGTGCGCAAAACCCAGGAGGTCATCCTACCCACCGAGCAAGTGAGCCTGGAGGCCGCCGATTTGCAGCCAGAGCGGCGCTACGAAGTGCACGTCGTGCCCCTGGCGGCGGACGGCGAAGCGCTCACCGATAGCGCCGGCCGGCTCCTTGCCGCCGAACACCGCTTTCTCTACGAGCTTCCCCCCGGCGCGCGCCAGCTGCAGTTTCAAATAGACGAATTGCGTGTGAAGGACGAACCACCCGTATTCGATCTGCGCTCGTTTCGTATTCTGGACGATCAGGCTGAGCTGATCGTCGGCCTCGACCTGGCCAATGCAGACGACGTGCAACAGGTTGAAGGCTACATCATGGACCCTGATGGCAATCTGCAGGCCGGCGAGTTCGTTGGTGAAATTCAACCAAACCACACTGTGCGCATACCACTTAACCTGGAACAGGGACAATACCAGGTCGCTCTGCGCGCGCTGGACCAGGAAGGCGCGCCGCTGGCCGCCGCCGAAAGCGGCTTTAGCTACCGCCCGCGCCTCACGGTGCTACAGCGGGCAAGCCAGGCGCTGCGCCAGAACACCATCCTGCTCCCCCTGGCCCTTGCGCCGCTGTTGTTGGGCCTGGTTGCCGGCTGGTTCAGCGGGCGCGCCATCGGCCACCGCCAGGGCATGCGCGAGGCGCTGGACGCCGCGCCGATCACGGCACCGTCGCCGGCTCCTGCCGAACGTCCCGTACAGATAATGTTGCGCGTGGCCCAGACGCCCGACCCGGTGCTGCAAAACGCCGAACCGCGGCCCCTCGACGCCGCGCCGCTCACCATTGGTCGAGAGGGCTGCGACCTGACCATCGCCGGCGATCTTCACGTCTCCCGCCGGCACGCGCGTATCACTAGCGACGATGGTCGCTATTACATCGAAGATCTGGGCAGCAGCAACGGCACTTTCCTCGATGATGCCCGCCTGGCGCCCCACCAACCCACCCTGCTCAGCATACAAGGAGAAACCCACATTCGCATTGGTAAGACAACAGAGCTGACCATCGTCGCCCAGGAAGCGGCGGAGGAACCGCAGCAAACAGAGCCGGCTGAGCCTGACGCAGCGACCGAGCCGCTGTCAGAAGCTGTGGCCGCAGATTCAGTGGAGGTTGCATGACGGAACGCGAACCCATTGAGCAAGAGAACGACCTGAGCTTTCGCCACTTACAGCTGGAGTTCGCGCGCATTGATATCCTCGCACACCGGCAGATCCAGCGCCAGGGTGATGCGGAGGATGGCGACGCCGGCGCGCCGCCGCCCTTCGCCGGCTTCCACGTGTCCGAAGCCGACGCTTACGCCCTCCTGGAACGGCCTCTCGGCTACGGCTACGAAGAGCTTGACGAGACAGAAAGCGAACCGTATGAGCGGGCGCTAGCCCAGGTACAGGAACACATCGGGGCGCTGATCACGCACGCCGAGGACCAGGGCCAAATGACGCGCCTGTATCGCCTGGCTACCCTGATGGACCTGGACCGCTTTGCCCTGGACGCGCTACTTCTGAGCCTGGCCCCGGCGCTCGACGAGCGTTACGGGCAACTGTTTGGCTACCTGCAAAACGACCTGGCGCGCCGGCAGCCGTCGCTGGGCCTCGTCCTGGATCTGATTGCGCCGCCGGGCATCGACCGCCTCGCCTACCTCCGCTACTTTGCGCCCGACGCGCCGCTCTGTCGCCAGCGGCTAGTGACCCTGGCGCCCCAGTCCGGCGAAGGGCTCGTCAGCCACACCATCCAGCCCGACAGCAGCCTGATTAGCTGGTTGTTGCTCGGCAGCTACCAGCCGAACAGCATGCTGCACAATCACGTCCGGTTCCAACAAGAGCCACAACCGGATCTGCCGCTGTTAACACCACAGGTGCAGGATGCCATTCGCGCCGCCACGGCGAACGACGCCATCCTGGTCCTGCACGGGCCGGACGGTGTCGCGCGCAAGACCGCGGCGGACCTGTTCGCAGGCCAATTGCAGCGCCCCCTGCTGACACTACACCTGGACAGCGCCATCGGCGCGGGCCGGGAACCACAGGAGGTCGTGGAGTTGCTGTTGCGCGACGCCTTACTGACCGGCGCCATCCCACACGTGCGCGGTTGGGATAGCTGTCTGCAGGAAGACGCTCCGCCTCCCAGCCTGCTGACGGCGCTGTGCAGCCACCCGCTCCCGGGCGTCATTTCCGGCAAGCAGGGCTGGCAGCCGCGGCGCCTGGTGCGACGCCGCCGGTTGCGCTGGCTGAATTTCCCCGTACCCGACACGCGCCACCGCGAGCACCTGCTGAAGCATTTTATCGGCGACGTGCCGGACGATCTGAACATCGCCCTGCCAGCCGGCCAGTTCCGCCTGGCGACCGGCCCGTTGCGCGATCTGGTGGAAACGGCCCGCGACCTGGCCGCCCAGCAGGAAACCACTCTGACCACCGAACAACTCTTCGCCGCCGCCCGCGCCCACTCAAACCCACGCCTGGCCGAGCTCGCGCGCAAAATCGCACCGCGCTACACGTGGGAGGATCTGGTATTGCCCGACGACCAGGTCGCCCTACTGCGTGAAATGGTGGACACCGTGCGCAACCGGCCCCTGGTGCTGGAAACGTGGCGCGTGGGCGAGAAGCTGACGGCCGGCGCCGGCCTGACAGCCCTCTTCTTCGGCCCCCCCGGAACGGGCAAGACGATGGCCGCAGAGGTAATCGCGGGCGAACTAGGCCTGGATCTGTACAAAATCGACCTGTCCAGCGTCGTCAGCAAATACATCGGGGAAACGGAAAAAAACCTGGAGCGCATTTTCAACGAAGCCGAGAGCAGCAACGCCATTCTCTTCTTCGACGAAGCGGACGCCATTTTCGGCAAGCGTTCCGAGGTCAAAGACGCGCACGATCGCTACGCCAACATTGAGATCAGCTACCTGCTGCAGCGCATGGAAGCTTATAATGGCGTGACCATCCTGGCCACCAATCTGCGCGCCAACCTCGATGAAGCATTCATGCGGCGGCTGCAATTCGCCGTCAGCTTCCCCTTCCCTCAGACAGAGGATCGCCTGCACATCTGGCGCACCCTGTTTCCGCCCGACGTGCCCCGCGATCCAGATATCGACTTTGAACTGCTGGCCAACCGTTTCGAAATTCCCGGCGGCAATATCCGCAACATCATCGTCAGCGCCGCCTATCTGGCCGCCGCCAACGGCCAGGAGGTGACGATGGAGCACATCATGCACGGTGTGCGGCGCGAGCTGCAAAAGATGGGCCGATTGCTCAGCGAACAGGATCTAACACTCGATCAATGAAGCCACAAGGTGACCGGAATCGTCACAGGCTCGGAGAAGGACGTCAAAGATGGCCGAAGCTAACAGAGTACAAAAGAAACAAAAAACAGAACACATTGTTCAAAAGCAAACCGAGCAGGCGAAAACGCCCGGGCAGGCGCACCAAAACCAGGCGTCCAACAGACAGCAACCGGCTGTTCCGCCGCCTCTGCAACGAAATGCAGCCAGAACCGCTATCGTGCGACGCAAATCGAGCGCGAAGCGACAATCGCCGATGGCCTCTTTGCAACGCCTCGCCAGACGGCGCGGCTTGACCATTCAGGCGCAGATGACGGTCACCGCCGCCGGTGACCAGTACGAACAGGAAGCAGACGCCGTCGCTTCCCGGATCGTCGAGCGCCTGCAGACCCCCTCATCCCCCCCGTCTCCGTCTGACAACGGCGTCCAGCGCCAGGAAGAAGACGAGGAACTGCAGCCAAAACCCCTCGCCGACAACATCTCCCGCCTCCAGCGCCAGGAAATGGAGGAGGAAGAGTTGCAAATGCAGCGCCAGGAAGCCGAAGAAGAAGAGCTGCAAATGCAACGTCAGGAAGAAGACGAAGAATTGCAGATGCAACGTCAGACTGAGGAAGAGGAGGAGCTACAAGCGCAACGCCAGGAAGAAGAGGAAGAAGAGCTGCAGATGCAACGTCAGGAAGAAGACGAAGAATTGCAAATGCAGCGCCAAGCTGAAGAGGAAGAGGAACTGCAGGCCAAAGCAGCGCCCATCGGGCGCGAGGGCGGCGCCGTGGACGCCGCCACCGAACAGACCATCCGCCAGGCGCGCGGCAATGGGCAGCGCATGGCTTCCAGCGTGCGCCAGCCTATGGAACGCGCCTTTGGCGCCGATTTCGGCAGCGTGCGCCTGCACACCGGCAGCCAGTCCGACCGGCTCAACCGCGCCATCAGCGCCCGCGCCTTCACCACCGGCTCCGACATCTTCTTCCGCCAGGGCGCCTACGAGCCGCACAGCCGCAGCGGGCAGCAGCTGCTGGCCCACGAGCTGACCCACGTCGTGCAACAGGGCAGCGCCCCGCGCCGAACCGTGCAGCGCGAGGGGGACGAGGATCAAGAAGGGGTTGAGGGTAGCGACAACGCCACGCGCACGTTCAAACTGCAAGAACTTAGCTACCGCGGTTTCTCCCTTTTTCTGCGCCAGATCCTGGGCCTCAGCGACCCCACCGCCGTGGCCTCGCTCTCCGTCAGCTTCACCTTCAAGATCGGCGTCGGCGCGGGCATACCTAATATAATCGGCGCCTCCATCAGCCCCTATATCACGCTGGGTGGGACCATCAACGTCGCCGACGATCGTCGCCTGCGCGTGGGCGCCAGCCTGGAATTCGGCGCGGAATCGGAGCTGAACATTCTAAAACTGTGGAAAATCCACGCCAAAATCGGAATGCAACTGGGCATCGCCGGCGCCTTCGAAGATGAGAGGCACCTCGCCGCCTTCGTCATTTCGCGCATCGCCAAACTACTCAAGGGCTTTAAGCGGCTCATTATGGGACGCGCCCGCGACCGCCGCAGACAGCTTACGCGTGAGGAAATTGCAGCCATTAACCAGATTGGCCTGCCGGGCGATAGCGAGGAAGGATACGAAGAGCTAAGCCAGAAAGGCGTCAGCGTACGCGCCCACAAACGTGGCCTCACCGCAGAAGTGGGCACAGAACTCGGAGAGGAGGTGTTTAAGGGCAGTTTTTCAGCAACCAGAACCCGCACCACATTCTTTAAGAACAATTCGGAGGGCAAGCGCGTCAAGAAGACGGGAGATACGCTCACCGAAGTTTTCAAGCTCTCACTCAACATACCGCTCAGGCCTGAAAAGTCTGTCGGCTTCGAGGTCACAATCACGCGTACCGTCATAACCGACGATGCCAATCCCGATAACGACGGTGACTACCTGAACATCAAGATCGGGTTGAGTATCCCGCTGGGCAAGCCGCTGCTGGAACAGGCCCTACAGAATGCACCGGCCGTCTTTGCCGGCGAAGACCTGGAGGAGGTCTCGAAACGCTTCATCAGGAGCCTGTTCGATCCCGTCAACCTCGGCGCTCTGAGCGGTGGCTTTGACCCCGAAACCCCGGCGCTAGAATTTAACCTTGTTTCACGCGTTCCCCCTGATGAAGGAAAAGGGTTTTTCAAACAATTGAAAGATGGCGATTACTTCCTGCAATACGCGCGATTAACCAGGAATTTCAGCAAGGAAGTCGAAGGCAAACAGGAAATACCAACGCCTGTACCTGGGCTCAATGTAACGTTGGGCCAGAAGTTGACGTTCGAGCGCAGCGTAGGCACTGGCGAATATCTGGGCGGCAAGACGCTGACCTACATCCAGACCGTCTACAACGGCCTGCTCAACCGCGGGCGGCGCGGGCAGAATCAGTGGAACCAGTACCGCGAGGCGCACAAACACCAAATCTACCAGATGTTCATCGCCGTCGCCGACCCCGATACTGCCGCCCATCAGGAGGCCAGCGGGCTGGACACCAGCGACGTGGCCAACCAATTGGACAATGAGACTGTCAGGAAAGCCAACGCCTTTGTGGGCACCTGCCAGGCTAGCTTCAGCAAAGAAAAGATGGCCCGCTACGATATGGAGAATGACTCCGACCGGCGGCTCCTGAAAGCGCTGCAGAAAAACGTAATGCCCTACTTTGAGGCCTACCTTGCCGCCGCTCGCGCTGCCGGCAAGCACGATGACGCCAAAACGTGGCGACTCGTGCGCTCCGGTTACGCCAGGGCAGAAGTGCATGACAATCAGCGTCCCTTCAAACCACAGCTAACCAAATTGAAGTTTGACAAGGGCGTGCAAGATGACATGGATCCGGAGTTCCCACGTACGCTGCGCGAATCCTATGAGGAAGGGTTCCGTCATCAGATAAAATTCAAGGGCCGGCACGTGGGTAGCGGTAAAACTAAGACGATCAGCGTCAATTTCCAGCAACCCGACGATCCGGCGCAGAAGTTCGCGCAAAAGGTCGGTTCCAGTAGCTTGCGCAAATTCACCAAGTTCCCTATGGGCCTTACCATACTCGAAGAAGAGTTTAGCAAACATGCCGACGCGGCCCAGAACAAATTCGACAGCGTCTACCGCAGGCGCGTCACGAGTGCCGAGATGTACACCAAAGCAATTAAAGTCGCCCAAGAAGAACGCCAGACATTCTGGGAAAAGAAACTGTACCATCATCTCGCCGAAGTGATGGAAACGACGCTGGATAACGAGCTAGAGCGCAAATCGTCATGAGCCGCTGCCGATGGGCTGCGATCAAATCAATAATCTGATGGAGAGAGATGAACGGATACTTCAATAGCTTAACCGAGAACTTTGCACTGTACCTGCCGGACGGCATGCCGCTACTGAGTCCGTACACGCAGGTTGAGGTAGATATAGAGGAACCGTACATACGTCTGAACGTTCTGGTGGACGACACCAGCGCCGAGTTCCTGGAGGAATCGGAGATGATCGAAGGTCTGGAACTACCTGAGACCTCTCCGTTGGAACCAGTCTACGTGCAACTGTGGCTGGAGGCCCATGACGACTTGCTTCAAGAGTACGCCGGCTTCCTGAACAGCGACGAGGATCCGGCGGCGACCATCGCCAACATTGAAGCGCCCATGGCCGACGATGATCCTATTTCGCCTTTCTACCAACTGGCCAACTACAAGGTCACTCAGTGGGCCATTCATGAAACACAACTGGCCTCCGACGAATTCGTGGAGCTTTCCAAGAAGCCGCCCATGGCGCTGGACGACGAAGACGACGATCTTTAAAGGGCGCGATCGCCATCGGTCTGAGCAACTTGACAGTCGCGGGTGGTCCTGCATCCATCCGCGACTACGCTTTTCATGCGCCTTGCCGCCGTTTCCCCGTATTGAGGAAACGAGAACATAGTCCTGTTGACAGCCCACGCAACTTACGTTATCAATAAAAAGTACTTACATCATCTATTGATAGTCGCATCCAGTCGACCTCGGGAAGATGTAACTCTCACAATCTAACATAAAGGTCCTGTTCCATAACAGCCCTCACGTCTGGTAGTTCTCTTCATGCTACCAGGGTTCTATCCCGGTGCTGTTTGGCGCAATCGAACCGCTCGATGGAGGATTCCGTGCCTACGTTGAAGATCAGCCTCTTCGGGAATCTACACATATCGCTAGACGGCGACAGAACCGTTGAGTTAGAACCGGCCACGCGCTCGATGCTGGCCTATCTTCTCCTCTACCAATATCGCCGCCCTCGCACCGCAAGACCACGCCGAGAACTGCTCGCCAACCAGTTCTGGTCCGATTACGAGGAGCGACAGGCGCGCCGTTGCCTGAGCACGGCGCTCTGGCGTCTACGCCGCTCGCTGGAAGCAGAAGGGATACCCGGCGACGCTTACATCGTTACCAACAATGATGAAGTAGGCTTTAACTTTGCCAGCGATCACTGGCTGGACGTCACCGCCTTCGAAGAGAAAATGGCCCAGGGAATGCGCCGGCCCGTTGCCAGCATGACAGAGGCTGATGCCCGCGCGCTTCAGGAAGCCCTTTCTCTCTACGTGGGCGACCTCTTTGAGGATTGCTATGATGACTGGATCCTGCGCCACCGTGAACGTCTACACCTACAGTATCTCTCGTCGCTCGGCCGCCTCATGCAGTACTTCGAGGCCAAACAGCTCTTTGGTAAAGCTCTGGCCTACGGGCGCAAAATCCTGTCTGTAGATCCCTTGCGCGAACAGATACACCGCTACTTGATGCGCCTATATGTGCGAAACGATCAACCCGGTCTCGCCGTGCAACAGTATGAAACCTGTGAGCGCATACTTCACGAAGAGCTGGGCATCGCCCCCATGGCCGAAACCCAGACCCTCTATCAACGGATCATCTCCGGTAAGCCGCTCGACGACGTGACAGCCGTCTCCAGCGAGCCGCAGAAATCGCTGCAACAGGCGCTGCAGCAGTTGCGCCAGGCCATGCACGCCCTGGCAGACGCTCAGGATAGGCTCGACGATGCGCGCGAGCTTGTCGTTGAGCTGGCGCGTGAGAAAACACTTGACAGCCAGCTTCGCCACGAGCGGCTGGATTGACGTCTGCGGACCGTCCCCTCAATCTCCAGTCACCAATCTCTAAATCCCTGACCTTCAATCCCTGCCGGGTCAGATGACCGGGTCATCTGACCTAGAGAAAATGGGACACCTGACACTTATGCTCGCCGGCTCAGGCGGGTATCCTGATGAGTGTAACAGTGAACCCGTCATCAACGGTATTTTTGAAACTCAGGACATAGCATATAAGGAAAGGACAGGAGATAGTTCCATGCAATACATCACTTCGCGCAAAGGTCAGGTTATTCAAGACCCACCGTTCGTGCACAAACTGCTCAACGACCGCCGCTTCTCGGTGCTCTGGCTCGTGCTGCGCATCTGGTTGGGCATCCAGTGGGTGGAAGCCGCACTGGGTAAAATC